>JAEOSP010000077.1 GCA_016840305.1 Candidatus Hodarchaeota archaeon | reverse complement strand
TACTTTCCCAATTGGATTTAAAAGTCCAGAAGAATTCAATTTTTGGTTTTCTTGGTCCTAATGGAGCCGGAAAATCTACAACAATGAAATTATTGCTGGGGTTAATCAAACCATCATCTGGCAATATATCTATCTTTGATAAAGACATAAATAAAGATGGAATAACTATCAAATCAAAAATTGGCTATTTACCACAAAATTTTGATATTGGTACACTCAGACATATGACTGCTCGTGAGTTATTACGTTTTACTGCTGGTTTTTACTTCAAAGGTCCAAAAGAGGAAATTGAAAAACGAGTTCAAGAGATGCTTAATCTTGTAAACCTATCTGATAAGGCAGATCGTCCAATTGAAGGGTTCTCTGGAGGAGAAAAACAACGATTAGGAATTGCACAAGCCCAAATCAACTATCCTGATCTTCTAATTCTTGATGAACCTGCTGCATCACTCGATCCTATTGGTAGACACGATGTACTAAAGGTAATGGAGCGATTAAGAAAGTATACAACAATATTTTACAGTACACATATCCTTGATGACGTTCAGAAAGTAAGTGATACTGTAGCAATTCTGAATAAAGGTAAATTAGTAGCAACAGGTTCAATTACTGATCTTTTACAAGGAAACGAATCAACAGTGTATCTGATCAAGCTTAAAGGTGATTTAGAGAATTTACACGGAATCCTTTCTTCTTTGGAGTGGATATCCCAAATTGAAATTTTAGAGCGAAACGGATTTCAAACCTGGCAAGTTTCTATTACTGATAAATCAATAGCAGAAGAAGAGTTATTGAACTTAATAACTAAAAATAAGGATATAAAGATTTTAAGCTATCAGGAGAAAGAATATGAGCTGGAGGATGTTTTTCTTAAACTTACGGAGGAATTATAATGAGCAACGTAACACTTAATGTAAAATCATTTAAGGGATGGAAAAGCGGCTTATCAAACTTATTATCTGCTGAATTTAAGAGATGGGAAACAAAAGAATGGTACTTAATGGGTATAATGTGGGTTGGAATAATTGGATTTTCGATGATTCAATTATTAGCAGAAGCCGATGCTGATATACGAGCCGGGTTAGCTCTATTTGGATTCTTCGCAGGTATATTCCCGATGATTAATGTAGTTATTATAATGCAAGATGAAATTGTTGGCCACAGAGAAACAGGAACAATGGCTTGGATTTTATCTAAACCTGTTTCCAGATCTGCTTACATTCTAAGTAAACTAATTGCAAATAGTTTTGGAGTTCTAGTTGCGATGGTTCTAGCTCCAGGTATCGTAGTATATTTAGAGATTATATTATTCAAAGGTGAGGTGATTCCAATAGTTCCTTATTTATTTGGATTAGGAGTTCTAGCACTAAGTCAATTCTATTTCTTGGTATTAACATTGATGCTAGGAGTTTTTTTCAAAAACAGGGGTGGAGTAATTGGAATTCCCCTAATTTTAGGATTCGGATTCACTTTCTTACAAGGACTACCCCTTATTGGATTATTCCACCCATTTGGAATGTTTTTTCCATCAATTGAAAATCCACTGTTTGTTGCGGTGATTTTAGGAGATGCAGTAGAAACATGGATGCCTTTGATATCTACAATTATCATTAGTCTTATCTTTGTCGCCGTTACACTTTATAAATTCAATAGAGAGGAATTCTAACTCTCTTATTGATTCTCTATCAGAGATGAGGACTTATGAACTTGAATAAAAAAGAAGGAATTGAGAAATTATTTTTACTTCTCTCCTTTCTCTTTATACTCATTAGTTTACTACAATGGGGAAGTGAAATTGTAACAATCATTCTCGCATTAATTTGCTGGATAGTCACTGTTATAATTGAATTACGATTATAAAAATTAAGGTCAATTTTTGACCTAATTATTTTTTTCAGTTTTTTTTTAGAAAATCTCTGAAAGTCAAGAAATGTTAAGAATAAATAGATTTGTTATGTGATTAGTTAATATATAGCTTATGGAGTAAAGAATATGAAAAAGATCATTCAATTGGATAAAATCAATGAAATACTGGCGAAAATTGATCCAATCGGGATAATAGAGGAAGGATTTGTTGCTTACTCTCAAGGAAAAGTAGTAGTACCTCCAGTAGGTGAAATGATTTTTGAAAATCCTGAATATCCAGGAGATTGTCATATAAAATATGGTTTTATTCGAAATGATGATTATTATGTTGTAAAAATAGCTCAGGGATTTTATAATAATCCTAAAATGGGATTACCTACAACTAACGGTCTCAATATACTCTTTAACCAAAAAAATGGAGCTATAGAATGTATTTTACTTGATGAAGGTCATTTAACAAATATCAGAACCGCTAGTGCTGGCGCGGTTGCTGCTAAGTATATGGCTCCTAAAAAAGTTAAACGAATTGGAATTTTCGGTGCTGGAATCCAAGGAAAATTACAATTAAGATTTCTAAAATCTGTTGTTGATTGTCGTGAAGCTATTGTTTGGGGAAGAAACCAAGAGAAGTTGGATACATATCTAAAAAGTATGGCTGATTCAAACTTTGATATTGTAACAACTACAAATTCAGAGGATATAACCAGTACTTGTAATTTAATTGTAACATGCACCCCCTCAAAAAAACCTCTGATTAAAGTAGATCAAATTAAGAAGGGAACCCATATTACAGCCATGGGTTCTGATACTCCTGAGAAACAAGAATTAGATCCAGCTATTCTACAAAAGGCCGATAAGGTGATAACTGATAGTATTCCGCAATCTGAAAGCCGCGGAGAATGTTTTCAAGCAATAAAAAGTGGTTATATTTCAAAAGAAAAACTCATAGAATTAGGAGCCATGATTTCAAATATAAAATATCAACGCAATTCTAACGATGAAATTACTGTAGTAGATCTTACTGGTGTTGCAGTTCAGGATATTCAAATATCAAAAGCTGTTTATGAGGGATTTAAATCTCTAGAAGTACATAAAAAGGG
>JAEOSP010000693.1 GCA_016840305.1 Candidatus Hodarchaeota archaeon | reverse complement strand
GTACCAAAAACTGGTAGTGTTAAGATTTTAGGTGATGATCTCCAAAATTTGAGTGATAGTCAGTTATGTGATATCAGACGTCATAAGCTGGGTTTTATATTTCAATTTTTCAATCTGCATCCAATATTGACAGCTTTGGAGAATATAGAGCTTCCTATGTTAATTGCTGATGTAAAGCTCTCAGAAAGGGATACTAGGGCAACGGAATTATTAGAATTAGTTGATTTAAGCCACAGGAGAAATCACCATCCTCATGAACTATCTGGTGGAGAAAAGCAGCGTGTGGGAATTGCACGATCCTTAGCAAATAACCCAATGATCATATTAGCGGATGAACCAACTGGTGATATGGATTCAGTTGCTGGTAAGGAAATTATGGACATCATTTCTAAGCTAAATAAGGTTCATAATAAAACAATAATTTGTGTTACGCACGATGAAGAAATGCTTAAACCAGGTATGAGACTAATTCGAATGGACGATGGACATATTATATCAGATACCTACTTATAATCTTTCTAGGTTTAACGATTACTACATTCTCATTAAGCTTGATCTAGCGTCATCGAGTAGTGATCTTACTTCCTTTTTTGAAGTCCCGGTTCCAAGTACAGAAATTTTACCGTTAGAAATGGGACCAACATTAAATGGAATTAGAACTCCAGTGGCATTTTCACCATCATAGAGATAAGGCTCCCACAATTGTCGAAGATCCGAAAATCTCATTCCTTTACGAGGCATGTGGAAATTTTCAGATCTTGCTGCATGAATTGGAGTATTCGTTAGATTCTCAAGACGATTTACTAGCTCCCATGGGTACATAGACCCGGTAACGCGAGGGTTGCATTCAGCAGCGAAAAAACCATCATTTGTTTCAATAAAGTCCAATCCAAAAGGTCCGATATATCCTTCATTCATAAACTCCTTGGCAATAAGGTATGAATGCTTTATTATCTGCTGATCATCAAAATGGACAGGGAATTCATTACCCACATGAGAAGTTTCCTCATCTAGGATTTGGTTTGAGGTCTTAATGTGAAAAATCTTCTTATTTTTGGATATGAACCAAATTGAAGAGGGATCAGATTTAGTATGATGAAATGATTCCACCATATAACGATCACCAATTTTACTACTTGTTATTAGTTCTTGTAATGCCTGTATATCCAAACTTTCTAAAACATATGTGGTTGATGCAGAAGCTCCAAATTCGCCTCTCAATATGACCTTTCCAGTTGCAACCAGTTTCCTCCTGACAACTTCAACTAAATTTGCGAGAGCCTGATCATTCTTTGACTTAATAATAAAAATTTCTTCATCAATAACTGGAATACCAATTTTTCTACATAAGATTTTGAAATTAATTTTGCTATCATATTTCCTAACAATTTGTGGTCGGGAATACATTTCCAGATTCAAGTATGAGGAAACTTCTTGTTCTAGGAATCCTCCGTAATAAGGGCTTAAAATCGCTGCTCTCTCACTATTTAGTATATATGATTGAATTATGTGTTTTGTTCCGTTATTTAAGACTCTTTCTGGTAGTGTTTCTCTTGAATTTCCATTTAAAACAATAATTTTTTTTGTTCCAAGATTCACGCTTCGAAGCCAATTTAAATATTCCTTCTCTGGCTGTGTTTTTGTGAGAACTAGATCATTTGGTCTAGCTATCGAAATTGCCCGATCATACTTCTCAATCCCATCTACTTGAGAGATAATTTTGGAGAAATTTGGCAAAGTATTTATTTCGTGAAGAAATACAATTGGGGAACCTAGTAAATCTACGAAGGTTCCACTATTATCAAATAAATTGTTGTATTCGCTCAACCAGTTACCCCCGTTTGAAAAGAGTTGTACAAATGAGTCAATTGCTTCACTTTCTGTTGATCTTGTAAGAAATCAGTTGCAGTTTGCTCAAAAAACCATGAAGAAATATCTTGGATAGATTTCCCATCTAAAACGTCAAGATGATCTTGGATAAACTCCTGAAACTGAATATAATAGTCCACAAGCCTCAGTTCTTGACCATTTTGAAGTTTAAAATCATCGTAAAATTTCTGATTCAAACCTGATATTCTGTGAAGCAAGTAAATTAAGAAAGCAAGATTCTTCGCTTTGTCGTATTCAATCTGTGGGAAGCTTTCATTTGAAATCAATTTATGGGGAGGTTCCTCCATATAGACTATACCATATTCTTTTGGATTCTTGTATAGATCACTTCCAGGTAAACACAATAGCTCGTGGAAATAGATGCCTTCAGGTTTCATTTTCAGAACAAAATCAATGCTATCAACGAATTGCGAATAATTGTCACCAGGTAGTCCAATGATCAAACTAAACCAGAATTCAACTGATTTATTCTGCTTTCTTATTAACTCGATGTTTTTCCGGTATAATTTGGAATCGAATTTTCTCTTGATTCTACTTAAAACCTCTGGTGCTGTTGACTGGACACCAAAAGCAAATTCTTCATTATTTAACTGACTGATTAATTGAACTATATTCTCATTGGTTAAATATTCAGGACTGACTTCAAACGTCACTGGTTTTTTATGCTTATTTGCCTGTATTAAGAAATTCAATAATTCTAAGGATCTTTTTTTCTTTAAAAATGGATTAGAATCAGTGATATATACGGTTCTTACCTTAGGATGATTGAATAAAAACTCAAAGGCAGGTTTCAATTTTTCAAGGCTGAAATAATTCATCCTCCTTTCACCCCAAGTGCAGTATGCACAAGAAAATGGACACCCTCGGGAGGTTTCAATCGCTGCTCTCACAGTTGTTTTACTGTGTTCTAAATAGTCCTGATAATCTTGACTTTCATAGGGTAAAGCAAGATCATCAAGTTTTTTCATTTGAGCCTCAGGATTACTTATAATTGTGCCATTGTTACGATAAACTAAACCTGGAACTGAGCTTAAATCTCTGTTAAGTAAAAACGTTTTGAATGCAAGTTCTCCTTCTCCATTGAAAACAAAATCAATAAATTCGTTGTTCAACAGAATCTCTTTTGCCAAACCACTAGCTTCGGGTCCACCTAGAACAATAATACTTCTAGGATTTGCATCTTTCAATCTTTTTGCCAAAACAAGAATTTTATCAAAATTCCATACATAGCAAGTAAAACCGTATATTTGTTCTTCACTAGAGTTTAAATCCTGAAAAATATCCTCATTAGGAATACTAATATCGTATTGTGAAATTTTAACAGAGAATTTCTCTGAAATAGCGGGATCCTTAAGAATATAACTCTTAATACTAACAGGAGCAAGAGATAAATCTCTGCCTGCAAAGCTTATAGAGACAAGTCTGATTTTTGTATGTGAATTATCGTAGAATTTCGCAAGACCTCATTTTATGACACCTCATATAAATTAGAGAAAAGAGAACAAAAAAAATTTCTAGAACTCAAAGTTAAATTCAGAAAAGTGACGGAATGTAATATGATATGAAAGGGTTTTAACTTACAAAAAATTAATTTCTTGATCCCTTCTGATCATTTTAAACTCCAAACGTCTCCGTTCGTTCAGAGTATTTAAACCTTTTTTATTCAGACGATTTTGTTATTTTTTATTTAATTTAAGTACTTCTGATACATTATATTTGGGTAATGAATCTAATCAGATCCATATTCACTAACAATGAATGTCCCATTATAGTCTGATTTTTGAATAATCTCAGTTGATACAGGATAAGGAGCTAAAACCTTAAGCTTAACATAAAATCCCATAAATGATGCTTTATGAAGATTACTAGAATTTAGTGTATATTCACCGAGATTACTACCTTCATAAAAGATATTTATTGCCAATGAAACCGTTCCCTCCCAGACACATACCACATCAGAGGGACATCGGGAATCTTCTAATACATCGGTGAAATAAATCTTTATTCCCTGTTCTGGTAAGTTTATTGATTGTCCAATATTGAGGGAGAATTGTGTATCTAATTGTGCCTGATTATTTTCCATAGGTTCTTGTAGTACCAAAAAAATG
>JAEOSP010000692.1 GCA_016840305.1 Candidatus Hodarchaeota archaeon | reverse complement strand
GTGTATTAGCTGAAGCTGCATCTGCAAGTTGCATTGCCTTATCCCAAAGGAAATCAAAGCTTTTTCGATGAGGTTCACGGAGCCGCTTAGCATAATGTTTGATCCACAGATCTCTCTCGTGTTCCAAAACCATGCGATAAGAAGGAAGTGTTCGTCCCATTATACATCATCAATGCTTAAAATAACGGTTAAGTAACATTTGATTATTCATAGGTTTTTTTTGTCGATGTGAATGTTTTAGTTGAATGACAGGCCGAGCTGGATCCTTTTGAAGTGAGAAGTGGATGTCGTACTCTTTGGTAGAACTTGCTGAGGATGTGATTCGAATAACTGTTGATGCAGAGTGAGATAAATATGTCCCACCAAGTCCCTTCGTTTGTGAATTATCCGCACTATCAGCCGTCATAATAACTACCAGATTATGTTCTAATGCAAGACTTTTAAGCATCCCTACCGCGTGAGTAAGTTCAGAAATAGATCCTTCCCCAGGTGATAAGTGCGCATACTCAAGGTACTGTAAAGCTTCCTTAGAGAAATATTGGGACGATATCTGGGGAATGAGAACTATTCTAAGATCTGGTTTGGCTCTGAGTAAAGCTGGTAACCTGTTTGTAATGATTTCTGTGATTTGATGGTAATTGAAAGCTCGTGCTAATTGAATACGATCCAGAATAACTAGTGGATCATAACCACGCTTTCGTGCCTCTGTTGATATTTCATAATAAGGAAATACATTTGCTCCATCAACGAATGCTACTTCAGCAGGTTCATTAGAAGTTAATAATCCGATACTGAGATTGGTTATCAGAAGTCTTAGTAATTTTCTGTTTAAGTGTCCTTGTAATAAGAATAGATTTCCAGGTAGCATACCTGCGGGGTTGAGAGCATCCAGAGCAAGTAAACCGAATTTGTATCTTTTAATTTGTTGTAACTCATAGGCGGAAGTCCATGGTTTTGATTTCAATTCGTCTAAGGATTCACTCGTTTGCATTAGTATCTAGTTATATCATTTCATCTCTAGCTCTTTACTCTCACACAGTGAGAGACTAGACTGAAAATGACAAAAATCACAAGAATATTTGTTTGATCATGATCCGTTGTCTAAACCTTTTTATGAGTAAAAATAGAGAAAAACTAAGAAGTAATTATCTATGGATTTCGAAGAGAACTAACATATGCCAGCGAAAATACTGATTGGAACCTCAGGTTTCGGTTATTCAGATTGGACAGGAAAACATGAAAAGACAAAGATACCCTTCTATCCCTCAATACTGGTGGAACAACAGCGACTAGCGTACTATAGTGAAGTTTTTCCCACTGTTGAGATAAATACAAGTTTTTACCACTTTCCTCGACTTAATTTTGTACAGAAATGGGAAAAACATGTTCCAGAGAATTTTACGTTTGCTTTTAAAATTCCTAAAACTATTACTCATGAAAAGAAGCTTGTAGATTTTGCCCATGATCTTGAACGGTTTCTTGATACAATGCAAAGTGGACTACGACGTAAATTAGGACCTGCGTTACTGCAATTACCGCCAAAATTCTCTGATGAACAAAAGAATAGGAATGCCTTAGCGGTTTTTTTGCGTCACTGGCCTTCAGATCTGAAATTAGCAGTAGAATTCCGTGAGAGAAGCTGGGTAAAGCATCTTAAACAAACCACTGATTTATTATCTCGTTATAATGCTGCTTTTTGTATTGTGGATGAACCTCTACTCCCTCCGATAACTCCTGTAACAGCAGATTTCTCTTATATCCGTTTTCACGGTCACGGATTAAAAATATGGTATCAATATCGATACTCTCAAAAGGAATTATGTGTTTGGAAAGATAAAATTGAAAGATTACAAGAAAATACCAAAGAAATATACACATACTTCAATAATCACCCTGCAGGGCATGCTCCTGCTAACGCAAGACAATTAGCGATATTACTGAAACAACCTTTACCCAAACCAGAAAAAATTGATTTAACACGGGTAAGAAAGAGAGCAGGAGAAAAGCCACAATCGTCTTTGGATCAATATCTTGATGTCCCTGAGGTTCAAATTGATGATTTCATTCGCTTTTGTTCTAACTGTGGGGATACAGTTATGAAATTAGACAAATACTGTGAGAATTGTGGATTTCTTTTAGAAAGTGAATAGTACTATAGGTATCGATTTAGAATCAAAAGGAGCTCTATAAGTGGAAACAATTCCCGAAAATGTATTGCACTGGTTACTTGAGAGAGAAAATCCCTCAATTCGATATCGAACCATGAAAGAAATTCAAAATAGACCATCAACAGACAAAAAGATGATAGAAACCCAAAAATCAATTTTACAAGCCTTTAATGTTAAAAAAATTAAGAAAGCAATGCATCCTGAAGGATATTGGACAATTAAAAAGCATGATGGGAGGATCATCGGTGCAGGGGTGGAATATGCAACTTTCAACACAACCCACTATGTATTGGGGTATTTAGCGGAATTAGGCCTTACGAGGGAGGAACCATGGGTTGAACTTGCAGCTGATCGATATCTCTCCTTACAAGCCTCAGATGAGGAATTTTGGAATTATCTTTCTTGTCTTCTAGGGTTGACCCTTCGAACATTCGCAAAACTTGGCTTTGGAGAAGATCCTCGACTGCTAAAACGTCTCGTTCTTCTTGAATCGCAAATTCGTTATGATAATGGCTATTTATGCGACTTACATGAAGGAAAACGTAAAAGAGGGCAACTTGTGAAATCTTGCTACCGAGGATCAGTAAAAGCACTCTTTGGGTTAAGCGAATTTCCACAAGTATGGCACAAACCATTTGTGAAGGATCTTGTTAACTACTTCTTAAAACGTGAAGTTCTTTTCAAAACAACTAATAAAAAGAAATTAGTCCGTAAAGATGCAAATCTTATCTTTTTTCCCTTTACATATTATGCAGGATTAATCAATGTGCTTTATCCTCTCTGTAAGATGGGTTACGACTCTGATAAGAGAGTTAAAAGAGCATGGGAAATCTTAGAGAAGCATAGAACTGAGGAAAAAAAGTACATTTTAGATTCGAGTCCTCATAATCGATATTTGAATCCTGGCGAACGAAAACAACCCAATAAATGGGTTACATTTTATAGCTATCTTTGTAAGATTCTAAGAGAAGGATCAATCAAAAATTAACTATTCTCACCTGAATAAAGGGATTTGAGGTACTCGATAGGTGGCTTCCAATCATCGGGAAGTGGACTTGTGTAAGGAGTTTTCTCAATTTTCGCTTTAAATTCTTCTTTTGCCTTTGAGATTAATTCTGGATTTGTGAACAATTCGAATCCAGAGAGAGCTAAAACTTTTGCTGCAAATATCATCCCTTTATGACCAATACTCATACCTGATTGAGCAACTAATTGCCAAGAATGGCCTGGTGTTCCTATTGTCACACAGGCTGTTGCAAATTGAGCAAGTGGTGTTACCCAGCTTACATCTCCCACATCTGTAGAACCTGGAAGTGTTATTCCTCGGCCTTTAATGGGTAAGATTATCTCACACAAATTGACATTTCTGAGCTGTTCAAAATCGGTTCGCATATCAGGAGGTAATGTTGCTATTATAATATCAAAATATCCTTCTGGTAGAGATTTGACAATTTCCTTTGCGTATGCTTGATCTTCCTGATCAAATTGTGGGTGTTCCAGTGCGATCATTTTTTGATAGAGTAAATCTTCAAGGGTGTTATTAGCAAGAAGGTTGGCGGATCCTCCCTGAAAATCGATTTCTAACTCTGTTTCTGTCATGAGAGCAGCTCCTTTTGCAACCTTAACTACCCGTGGATATATTTCTCTTAATTGATCTAGTTGAGGAGCTCGTACGTAATACCATGCAGCAGCCTCCTCTGGTACGATATTAGGTGCTTTCCCAACTTTTGTAATAATATAATGCAGTCTTGCATCTGGGATTATGTGTTCCCTTAGATAATTACATCCCACATTCATTAATTCTACAGCATCAAGAGCTGAACGACCATGATAAGGATCTCCAGCTGCATGAGCTGCTTTACCTTTAAAATTAAATACCATTGAATAAATAGCTTGGAAATTAGTGGCTATAACACCATTAGTTTGTCCTGGATGCCATGTTAAAGAAATATCAACATCTGAAAAAGCTCCTGCTTTCACCATTCCTCCTTTTGCGTCAACATTCTCTTCTGCGGGACACCCATAATAACGGATAGTTCCTTGTAAACCATTAGTATTTAACGATTCTTTTAATGCAAGACATGCAGCCAATCCTGCAACACCTAGAAGATTATGACCACATCCATGACCAGGCGCTCCCTCTTTCAATACTGTTTTCTCTGGATCAGTTGTTTGACTCAATCCAGGTAATGCATCAAACTCACCAAGGATTGCTATAACAG
Organism: Candidatus Hodarchaeota archaeon; assembly: GCA_016840305.1. The sequence goes on along the minus strand of JAEOSP010000692.1, from coordinate 10,377 downwards.
GTTTACTACTTCCATAGCTCGCCACAAATGCTGTTGGCATACCTGCTATTCCCCGTTCAATTACAAAACCTGCATCTTCCAGAGTTTTTGCTAAAAGATCGGATGATTTTTCTTCCATTAATCCAATCTCTGCAAAACTCCAAATACTATCACTAATATCAATGAATTTCTCTTTATTAGTATCAATCCATTCTTCAAGTTTTAAATCCAATAATTCCACCTCTAACTGTTTTTTATTATCAGAAGTCTTTTTTGCTATCTAATGGTATAATGTTTCCAACAAAATTAAAATCATTATAATTCAAGGATTATTATGATACAGGGCTATATATTTTTCTAACTTTTTTGCTAAAATTCTTAGCACCTGAAAAATTCATTTTTAAACTCATTTCAACTTGAATCTGTTTATAATCGATCGAAAGTCCGCAATTGACTGTAAAATGGATTCTGGAGTCACATTTTGATTTAGGACTACTATTCGTAGTACTTTCTTATCATCTAATTTGGTCAGAGACACAGCTCTCTTTCCTTCTGCTTTTATTTCATCAAAAATAAATTGATGCAATTGATCCAGTTGATCAAGTGGAAATCCCACTGGTTTTAACCGTAAACAGAGGATACCAAGCTCAGGAGTATGGACTATCTCAATATCTTTTTCCTTGGATAATAATTCCACTGAATTTTCAATTACATTGACATGGTACTGTAGTCTATTGATCACCTGATTCAATCCCAGATACTTGATTGTGGTTACTACTGGAAGGGCTGAGAAGGGTCGAGTAGTCGGAGGCGACTTTAATCCAGGATTAGGTTCAGGATCATCAGCACGGTTGAAGTAATCCGAAAAGATCGCATTTCTGTAAAGATCACCTGCCCTTCTAACGAATAGAAGGGAATTTGGTATTGGTACTCCGAATTGCTTATGAGGATCCCATGTAATCGAATCAGCACGTTCTATTCCTGCAAAAAATTGTTTTCGACTAGGTATTAAGCTGTAAGCTAATCCATATGCGGCATCTACATGTAACCAGATATTCTTTGCTTCACAGATATCCGCGATTTCTGATAATGGGTCTATGGCACCTGTTGCAGTCGTACCAGCTGTTGCTACAACGCAAAAGATATCTTTCTCTTCTTTAATATTTTGAATTGTCTCTTTTAAGATGGCTGCATCCATTTTTCTATTAGAGTCTACAGGAATTGTTATTAAACTTTCATCTCCCAGTCCCATAATACGTAATGCATGCTTCAACGAAAAATGGGCATCGGTAGATGTTAAAGCCACAAGACGTTTTGGATCCTTGAATCCAAGCAATCCTTTTTTACTGAAGTCGAACCCATGTTCTTCAGCAGTCCAATGCAGGGCAAGAAACAGAGCTGACTGATTTGAATAAGTACCACAATAATAAAAAGTGGCGTCAGCTGTAGAATCAAGCTTAAAAAGGCGGCATAGTGCTTTGCAACAGAGTTCTTCTAACATCACGGCACCAGGGGATACAACCCAATTTGTAACCCCTTGATTGTACATTAATGCAATTTCTGCCCCCATCATTGCTCCTCTTTCAGGAAAAAAATTGTATAGGGAATGAAACGCGGGATGTTCATAATTTGCGAAGTGAGGAACTAAACTCTGACTAATTATGGTAGCTAATGCTTCTAAAGGTATTCCTTCTGATTGAAAGTTTACTAATGGTAAAATATCTTTCCTTATTTGATCTGGTGAAGCTCCTGAATATATTTGATCAGTGTTTTTTCCATTCATAATCCATATCACTGAAACAACTTCTTTCAATAATAATGAAATAAAGTTTTCATAATTCAAGAATACAAAAAAATACTATGAAACGCGAATTAGGAAAAGCAATTTTCATCATAATGGGGTCAATTCTATGGCCGATATGAACCTTGTAAATGGAAAAATTTTCATTGGGAATACATTAATTGAATCTGGTCTTAGTATCGAAGATGGAAAGGTCCTCGCTATTGGAAAAGAAGAACATCTTCCTATTGCAGATAAAATTCTTGATGTCACAGATAAAATCGTTTTACCTGGATGTATTGATGTCCACACACATATTTTGGACTTAATCTTTTCATACAGAGAAGATTTTGGTACTGGCACCCAAGCTGCTGCATCTGGTGGTGTAACTACAATTCTTGAAATGCCTCTAGGAATCGAAGGGCATTCAGTGCTAGATGTATTTGAAATGCAATCTAAAGCAATCCACAAAAAGAGTATTGTAGATTACGGATTAATCGGCGCGGCAGGTTACTCAAGTATTGATTCGATTAGTGAATTAGCTAAGAGGGGAGTAGTTGCTTTCAAAACCTTTATGATTAATCCTTCAGAAGAAGAAGCAGAGCTTCAAGATCTTGCAGCACAAAATGATTATGGATTATTAAAAATATTTTCAGAAATTGCCAAAACAAAGCTTGTAAGCTGTGTCCATGCAGAAAATGATGATATAATTACTGCAGAAATTGATAGATTATCTTCATTAGGGAGAGTAGACTATCAAGCGCACACAGAATCAAGACCTCCTATTTCTGAGGATGAAGCATGTCAACGAGCAATCCTCTTTGCAAAAGAAACTAATGTAAAATTACATCTTGTGCATATGAGTTCAAAAAACGCATTTTCCATGATTCAGAGTGCGAAAAAATCAATTGATGTAACTTGTGAGATAACTCCCCATCATCTATTTTTAACAGATAAAGATGGAGAAACCATTGGTCCTTGGGCTAAAGTGGATCCTCCATTACGCGGAAAAGAACATGTTGTTGAAGCATGGAATGCTCTGAATAATGGCACTATTGATATGATAGCTAGTGATCATTCACCATATAGTGATGAAGAAAAACAACTAGGAGACAACAATAGCTATTTCGAAGTTGGATCAGGAACCACAGGAATTGAGACCAGCTTTCCATTAATGCTTGATGCATGTAATAATGGTCGTTTGCCATTTAAGAAACTTGTTGAGTTAATGTCTACTAATCCTGCTAAAAGATTTGGATTGTTTCCCCGTAAAGGCACTATTGCTTTGAATACAGATGCAGATCTTATAATTATTGATTTGAAAAAAAAATACCAACTAAAAAATGAAAATCTTTTTGCAAATCCAAAAATTTCTATTTTTCATGGGAGAGAATTAAGAGGTAAAGTGGAAAAGACACTTGTAAGAGGAAATATTGTTTATGATCAAGGAGTGATTTTGGAACGTCGAGGAACTGGAAAGTTACTCACTCCTCTGGGAATTGCATAAATTTAATTTATTGAAACTGGGTAGAAAGCGAATAGTAGCGAAAGATATTTAATTTTACGCCAAGGGAAATGGGATCAGAGGGATTTTCTTAGTTATCAGAAAAACACATTTGAATTAAAAATTTTTTATAGTAGGACAGCTTATTTCTTGAATAAACCTGTTCTGACGTTTTTCTATAGAATCACCAAAAAATCTCTACACAGCCTAGGAAGGGCTCAAAATATCACTTGAAATATGTAAAGAGTGTACTGAAAAAGGGGCCAAAATCTATCGATGTAGTAAGTGTTCAGCTCCTCTTTGCAGACATAATATAAGAACACATCTTTGTTCCTCGCCAAATCTTGGACTGAGGGGAAAAACAAGTCCAAGACTGAAGGGTGCATCAATAACAGATGAGGGTTGGGATCGTTTTTTGAATACACAACCAGATCATAAGTATGTTATTGAAATACAAGAGGATCTAAGTTTCCTTGTAGATTTTCCATGGTTTCCGTTCACAAAAATCAATGCATGGATTCCAGTCCGTCGATCTCATTACAAGAGTGAAAGATCACGGGATCTCAATGTGGAAGAATTTTTCGAATACCTTGACAAAGAAGAACAGGAAGAGTACGATCGCAAGTTTTTCTATATGACATGGGTAGAGGAACAATTTAGGATTTGGTCACGAAATTGGCGAGAGCATGAAGAGTATTGGAAACATACGAGGACACATAGGCCAACGAAATTCGTCTTGAAATTTCCACAATTAATAGGAGAGGATTTAGAATATCTAAAAAAATCGGGTGTAGAAGTACACTTTGCACAAGGGGTTGAGGAAAATCTTCAGGAAAAAACTAAAACTGGTCATGAAGAATTTTTAATCCAAATAGAAACAGTTGAAAGTAAATTACATGTAACATGGAATAAAGAATTCAATACATGGTTTCATTCACTTTTCAACCTTTTTGTACGATATATGGCAATAAGATCTGAAGATGACCCTAATGCTGATTACATACCATGTATTACACAAACTGGTGATCGTAAGATCGAAGTAACTTACTGGGCTGCTTTCAGAGCTAATTATTTCTGGCAAATGATTGACAAGAGCATGAAAAACAAAGACGGAACAACTCTATTCAAAATTGAGTATAGTAGCTATGAACCAAAAAAGGTAATTTTCAAAACTGAAATGAAAAAAGAATATCAATTACGTCCCTATCAACAAAAAGGAGTTGATAGATGGATCGAAAACCAAGCTTTCGGAACAATTCAACTACCAACAGGAGCTGGTAAGACAATCATTGGCATTGACATCATTCGAGTCATCCAACAAAGAACACTGATATTAGTGCCGAATTTAGCGCTGGTAGATCAATGGATTGACCAAATTCATACGTTTACTACATTACCAATTGATCAAATTGGCATTTTTACAGGTCAGAAAAAGGCTTTTCGAGAATACCCAATCGTCATCTCTACATTTCAGTTGTTAGCACAATATCTGCAAGATTTCCATGCTTTGGAACAAAATCTACTGGATAAAGTATCTCGTGATAAAATTTTAGTCGAAGACACTATAGGCTTTTTTACTGAGAAATTTGGGCTATTAATCGGGGATGAATCGCACCATATCCAAGCTAGCACGTTTAGATTCATTGCTGTTGATCTTGAGATTCCTAGACGTCTTGCTCTAAGTGCTACCATTGAGAAAAGTGTACATTCGTCCTTAGTAGTTGCTACGATGGGTCCAATTATCCATAAGGTTAATTATGGATTATTAGCACGTGAGGGGTACATTGCTCCTATTTACTCCAGGCGAATTCATATTCCGTTAACAGGCGATGAGAAAAAGCTCATTAATCTTAAAGGGAAGTCCTCTTATGGTAAGGTATCGCGTGAAGCCAGGTATAAATTATTCGCAATATGGAAATTACTTCAATCACCTTTAATATCGCAAACGTTAATCTTTACGAGTCGTATAAATCACGCTAAGGTAATTCATAAATTCCTTAAGGATAGGAAGATCGAGAGCACGTTATTAACAGGAGAAACTGTATTAAATGATAAAGAATTACAAGTACTTCTTGATGATTTTCGTGAAAATAGAATTAATACATTGATTCTAGTTAAGATGCTAAATGAAGGTTTCGATGCTCCTGCAGATACGATAATTATTGTGTCTGGTACTAGGAATAGACGTGAGCAAATTCAACGTGTTGGACGAGCTACACGACCTGGAAAAGTTGCGAAATTTTTTGAACTTGTTATTGACCCCATGGAACTTAAATATGAATATGAGGTAGCTGAAGCCCGTAGCATTGAAGATGTGATAGAACCTCATGTACAAGATTTATTACTTACTATTGACCAAAAAATTGCGTTAAATAACCTTGTAGATGATATTACAATATTTATTAATGAGGGAAGGTAATTTCAAACGAATTTGGTATTTCTAATGGGTTTTCCTGTTTCAATTTAGTATGTTGTAGATGATAGTGGCTAAATATACTTGATACCTCTGAATTAGCATATTATTGCGAAACGAGACTCCCTTCACATTTAGGACAGTGAGTTATTCCTTTACGAGTCATCTGATAAAAACAATCAACACATACATACCGACTACACCTATCACATTTTAAGTTGGGTATCGTACTTGGTATCTGAGTTTCACATACTTGGCAAATAAAAGACTCTACACCTGGTGAAACAATGTGCTTCCTTTTTTTCTGAACTAATCGAATAATGTCAGGTTTTCTAAGTCTTATTTCAAGTAGATTCATTATATTATGTATTGGTTCAAGGACTTTCCTATCAAGGCCTCCGATAATAAAAGAACCACTTTCTACAGATTCAATTATTAAAGTCATTTTTCTTCGTTTTTTCCTGAAATGATAACTAGTAACTTGGTTTTTCGGAAGATAATGAATTCGATCTCCATATCCAGAGATAAAGGAGGGGGAATAATCTATGATATTTTGAGTTGTAATTATCACGAAAGAGGATTGGATAATTCTTACACCTGATTGAAATATTCCTAGAATTGTTTCCTCCTTACTGAGGTTGAGCTCCCTCATAATTTTTGTTGTTATGTCAAAATCAAAGGATAAATACCCTGTTTTGTTATAAAACGCTAAATAATTGAATTTATTGGATTTTTCTGATTTTAATTGATATTCTCTCTCAATTAGGATATTGATATGTCGTTTAGGTCCTCTTAGATAATAATAAGCTAATAGAGGTGCCATTCCTATTGTGAAAAACGACATCACTCCTACTGCAAAAAAAAGAAATACATAGCCCCAAAAGGGTATTATGAGGATCAGCATCAGTAGAACTTTTATTCGATTAATTCTACGAAGATTTGTCTGATATGTTTGATTCTGGGTAAAAAGAGTACGAAAATCAGGTTGGTAAGGAAAGATTGTTGAAAAGTTCTCGTTTTCCTCCCAAGACTTCATAAATTTTGTCTCCACATTTCTAAAACTGAGTAACCAATAAAAGGCTAGGAATAGAACCCATAAGACCCCAATTATTGAAATACAACTCAGGAAAATCCACTTTTCGATCTTCTTCTTGTATTCATTTTTCTTATAGAACGAATGAGTTAGATATCGTACATTATCAATTTTCTCTGCTGGATTAAAATCTGATGAAAGCGATTTCAGTGGAATTGTCCCCTGTGGTTTAATAAATTTCTGTGATTTGGTCAGTCTTTGTGGAAAAATTTTCCTTATTCGTTTCTTAGAAAAGAAAGAGGATGATTTCTCGTTTATAGGTTTAAAGGGTTTCATAATTTCATTATCATTTATCTCTAAGTATTGTTTAACAATTTCTGAAGGGGAACCACACTCATCAATTGCTCTTTGAACATCTTTATAGCTCACAATGTCCCCTTCACTTAATTCCCGACTTCTTAGATGTAAAAAATCATTAATCTCTGAAAGTAAACTATCTACTTCATTAGCATGGAGACTGGAATTTGTTCGCAGGAGTTGTTCAACATCATCAATATGTGTTCTAGTGAGCTGATTTGCATCATTATCCATTTTTTTCATCCATCATCACTCTTTTTTCTTTCTTTGAGTTTTTATTCTAGCATACCAATTTAAAATAGTTTTATTCCCCAAATCATTATATTCTTTGTAAGCAGACATCATCTCATCTATCATATGATCACCATAATTAGTAATAGTGTATATTTTATATTCTCCTAAAATGGGAACAATTAATTCGTCTTTTTCCATCCGTTTTAATAGTGCATATACCGTACCAGCTTGTACATTTACTTTAGCTTCTTTAAGTAATCGAATAAGGCCATATCCATGAGCATGTTGAGTTTCAAGTCGAATCAAACACAAAATCATCAATTTCAGTATAACGCGTCTGAGATCGCTCCGATAGTCACTGAGAAATTGTGTTTTGCTTCGTGCTTCATTAGAAATACCTTTTTCCCAGGTAATGTGATCATTTTCTTCAGGATTCATTGTATTAACACTGGAGTAATCCTTTTTCTTTACTAGTGTGGCTAGCGGTTAGGAACTAGTGAGGCTAGTGGTGTTTAAAAACTAGTACTTATGGGTATTCAAAATCATAGTAAACTATTCCAAATATAATTTATCGTAATCTATATACGATGATGTGCGTAATCCTCATGTATTACTGCTTATTGACCATAAAATCGATTTAAATGGTTTAGTAGAGGATATTACAATCTTTATTTACAAGGGAAGATTAAATTTGAGAATTCTCTACTTATTACTAACAGGAGCAATATTAATGAATATTCATTAAATACCTTAACAGCAAGAAGTGGTGTAATACAATTGAACGAATTTGGGAATGACACTTATAAAGAAATAATTGATCAATTTAGCGAATTATTAGCAATTCCTTCACCTTCAGGAATGGAAAAATCGATCGCTGATTTTATTATTGAAAAATGTACAAATCTAGGATATAAACCCATTAAAGATCAAACAGGGAATGTTTATATAGAAATTGAAGGTGAAGACAAACAGGAAACATGTTGTTTAGCAGCACATATCGACGAAATTGGATTAATGGTAACTAAAATTAACTCTGATGGATCATTAAATATTGAAAGAGTAGGCGGATCAATACCATGGAAGTATGGTGAACGACCAGTTACAATCTACGGTGAAAACAAACATATTACAGGTATTATTGCCTTAGGTTCTGGACATGCGACTGGAAATAGTAAAGGAGTAACTGATTGGAAAAACGTGAAAGTAATAACAGGATTGAACCCAAAAACGCTAGAGAACTATGGTATCAAACCAGGAACTCTGATTACTATTTTGGATTCTGAAAGAGGACCTATCATTATGGGAGAAGAATCCAAGCCGATGATAGCTTCATGGACATTTGATGATAAAATGGGTATAGTGACCTTACTTCGACTGCTGGAGGCAATAAAAAAGAATGAATTTAGACCATTTCTGAATTTAATAATAGCATTCACAACAACTGAAGAAATTGGTTGTTTTGGAGCGAAATATTTAGCACAATCACTTAAACCAACGTATTTTATAGCTGTTGATGGTTGTCCTTTCGCTGCAGACTCACCTATGCTATTAGACCTACCTGGTATCAGAGTTCGTGATAGAACTTTCTTTTATAGCAAGGAACTGATAAGTGCACTATCACAATCAGCATTAGAAGCTGGAATAGAACTTCAGCAGTTAGTATATACAGTGAGCGGTAGTGATGCTGGAGCAGTAGGAAATATCGGTGTTAGTCCTCATACTGCCTGTGTGGGGCATATTCGTTTGAATAGTCATGGTTATGAAATTGCTTATCTCTCTGTATTCGAAAAACTTTGCAAAATCTTGTGGTCCTTTACTACCACATTTAAGGGAATAAGATAGTATTTTAAAGGGAAGTACTGTTTATACCATAAAATTTTGAAGCATTTAAAATCGTTTGATTAGGTCTGTATTTACAATTGAAGGTATGAATATGACAACTAAGAAAATTTATGGAAAAAACGATAGAATATTAGCAATTCTAGAAGTTATCGGCGCTTTAACAATCATTGGATATTGGAATGGTTGGTATTCTGACATTTTAAAGTGAATTGAACCCACGAATCCCTTATATGAGATTTATATAGCTTTTGAATTTTCATTCCTCCTTCCTGACTCATGGATAGTTATTTTATTACTCCTTTCTGCTTATGGCGCGTGGAAGCATCAACTTTTTGCTTCTTATTTCGGAATAGCCGCTGATGGTGCATTAATATTCTTGGGTTTGATAGATACTAGCTTTTATCTACAACACAGCCTATATCAATATGATATACTACTCATTCCAATAAATATTGCCTGTTTAGGTGGTGAATTACTTTTGATAATACGATTCGGTTGGTACCATTCACAAATTAATAATAAATGATATTCCAAGTAGCTAGGTTGACATTTCTTCTGTGATTCTTAATTTTCCAATATGTTTAACATTTTTATCCTCGTGGGTGGTTCAATATTCGCTCTTTTCATGATCATCTCATCTCTAAAGATACTATCAGTCTCATCATCCGAAATAATTTTCCCTTGGCTAAGAACAATAGTGCGATTAGCAGCACTATCCACTAAATTCATATTATGTGTTACTAGAATTAGAGTAGCGTTTGAACTCTTATATTCAATCCTCATTAAATCCATAATACCTTTTAATGAAGTAGGGTCCTGGCCAGTTGTTGGTTCATCCAGTACATAGACTTCAGGGCTCATAGTTAGGGCACTAGCGACCGCTACTCTCTGTTTTTGTCCCATTGATAATTTAAGAGGATCTTGGTTTTGATAATCAGCTAATTTTACCGCAGAAATCGATTTCTTAGCTTTCTCTTCTGCTTCTTTTTTATTCATTCCTACATTTCTTGCTCCATAAGCTACTTCTTTGAGAACGGTAGCATTGAAAATTTGATAATCAGGATTTTGAAATAGAAAGGCCACCTTGCGGGCTAATTTCGCTGCAGTAAGCTTCTTTGTATTAGTACCCTCAACTATTAAATCCCCACCTTTCGGTTTGACTAAACCAATAATATGTCTTACCAAAGTAGACTTCCCTGCACCATTATTTCCGATTATGGCGATGAATTCACCCT
>JAEOSP010000076.1 GCA_016840305.1 Candidatus Hodarchaeota archaeon | reverse complement strand
CTGTCAGTAAATGGATAGGACAGTGACAGTACTCCAAAAATAGATGTTATACTTTCATTATGAAGATTCATAATTTGAAATTGTAGAGGGACATTTGATGCTCCTGGTTCTCTCGTTCCCAACCAGTTTATCTGATCTAGTCGAAAATTACCCACTGTTTGTGCTTTACCTATAGATATTGAGCCATTATCGTTCAATGTAGTTAAGAGTGTTAGTAAAATTAAGAAACATATTGTTTTACCCGTTCTTCTCACTTTTTTCACCTTTTTCTATAATAAAACGTTTTCTTTAATACCTGCATTTGTACCATCTTTAAGATAATAGATTCTATGTGATAAATTCCCCACTTCTGGATCATGGGTTACAACAATGATTGTAACTCCAAGTTCTTGATTCAATTTCCTTAAAATATCCATTACTACGGCTCCTGACTTACTATCGAGATTTCCAGTTGGTTCATCTGCTAGTAGAATTGTCGGATTGTTCATCAATGCCCTAGCAATGGCAACTCGCTGTTGTTCTCCTCCACTCAATGTCTTTGGACGGCGAGAATACATATCCTTCAGCCCGACACTCTCAAGTAAGCGTATAGCCCTCTCTTTTCTTTTCTCAGGAGGCGTTGAGGTCACTAAAGCGGGAACCTCTACATTTTCTCCTACTCGCGATCGATTGATTAGATTGTAAGATTGGAAAATAAATCCGATATGCCGATTTCTTAAACCAGCAAGCCCTTCATCATCAAGAGTTGATATCGTTATTCCATTGATCGATATTTCTCCACTCGTTGGACGATCTAAAGCTCCTAAACAATTTAGTAAGGTTGATTTTCCGCTTCCTGAAGGTCCCATTATCGAGATAAAATCTCCCCTCTGTATTTGGAACTTTACGTCTCGTAACGCATATACACTATGCTCTTCACTTAAATCATAGCGTTTCGTTAAATCTTTAACCTCAATTGCATACTCAGCTTTACTTTTTTCCCCAAAATCAGCAAATAGCTCTTCATTAGTTGTCTGAAGACGGGTTAATGCAAAAATCCCAGTTATGACGGTACTGGAAAGCACCAGAATCAAAATAATAGTTGGAATAACAAGATAAATTGCGGGATTCATAACAAAAATGAGAGTTAGAACACACAATTCAACTCCTACAGCAAACACTGAAATACCTACATTGATCTTTGAGCTGGTATATATTCCTAGAAATCCTACAATGGAGAATAGCAACATAAGTGTTGGTATGACGGATGAGAGCGGATATCCAAGGGTTGAAATCGATGAAGAATAGAAACCAGACATCTCACTAACTGCAAATAAAGCAGATGATACGAATAGAATCACCGCTAAATCTTCGATCACAGATTGCCTAGAATAGCTACTTTCTGCTTTTTTTACTTCGCTCATCCTCGGATTTCCTAGATTTCGGATATATTAACCTTTTATTTCCTAAAACCTGTTTAGAATAAAACCATTTTAGATTTTTTATTCGTGTGGTAAATTATTGTTTTCATTACTTCAACCACTTAGGAATCTTTAACCCAATTTCTTCATTCTGTGTAATAAGAAATTCAATTCCATCAGAGAAAGTATATGCAGACCCTCTACTTTCTACTTTTAATCTATTAAGGAAACGACGAGCCTCTGGGCTCAATAAAATGGTTTTAGGCTTCAGAAAAACTGGACTGGAGGCGTTTTCCGGAACCTTAGTTTTAATCCTATGTCGTTTTTCATCAAAATTCTTTAGCGAATTCTCTAATTTCTTTTGTCTATTTTGTAAACTATCAGCTAAATTGATTACTACATCGCTATAGGACTTCTCATCTAATTCAATTTTGGCCCATCGAAGTAGTTCCCAAGCTCTACCTGAAATTTTGATGTTTTGAGCTTCTTTTACCATTTTAAGGCCTTATCATTATCGAATGGATTGTTAAGAGAAATATTGGCATATCACCTATATATATTTTCTGTATGTTACGTATATTTCGTAAGGTTTATAAAACGTATGGTACGTATATTACATGAGTTTCTCAAAAACGAAAGAGAAAATCTACAAAAACGATGTGAAAAAAAATGTCAGATTATGAAGACTTAGATTTTGATTTAGAACCAGAAACGGAAATTAAATCCAAAACTCCAGCTGCTTCTAAAACCCCCGCAAGCGGGACAACTGCAGGACCAAAAAAGAATATTTTCTTTAAATCTACTGTTGGACCTGAGCGCACCGAGAAAGTATCAGTCGGTGAACGAACACCAGTACGTGAAATACGTGATACAATTGGTAATATTTTCGGACTTAGTCCTGATGATTTCCATTTATCGCATGCTGGACGTACATTAGCCGAAGACTCCCCTATCGGAGAATACGGTATCGACAATGGGGATGAAGTTCTTTTAATTCCCCACTCCACAGCTGGCTAATTAAAGCCAGTTATATTCTTTTTTCTTCTTATCTATGCATAACATATTTTCTTCATACAACTGTTAAACGAATTCAAATAAGGGAATGATTAAATGAGAATCACGATTCAAGATGGTTTGATGATTAATATGTCTGAAAATGAAGATTTTGATGAATTTGATGAACCAGAAGAAGAAGGAATAGAACCTTTATCATCTATCCAAGAAAAAACTCCTCAATCCAAACGTCCTCAAGGATCACGGGTTAATTTGTTCTTTCGATCAACAATTGGACCAGGTGAAAAACTGGAAAAACTCAGTGTTGATCCAGATATGCCTGTAAAAGAGCTTAGCAACACTATCGGTGATATTTTTGGTCTCAACCCTCAAGATTTCCATCTATCAATAAGTGGGCGAACGATGGATAATGATGATGTCCTTTCGAATTATGAATTAGAAGATGGAATTGAAGTATTGATTATTCCTGTAAGCACTGCTGGATGAACCAAAAAACTGTCATTATATATGAATCATTAGGTTGGAGATGCAACATGTCAAATTTTACGAGTACCATTCTGAGTGAAGACGAGAAAAGAAGATTTGATCGACAATTTCGCCTTCCTGGCTGGAAACAAGAGCTTTTAAAGAATAGTACTATACTACTTGTCGGTATTGGAGGTTTAGGTGTTGAAGTTGCAAAGAATCTCGCTATGGTGGGCGTAGGTAATCTAATTTTAGTAGATCTTGACACTATTGAGTATTCCAATCTAAATAGACAAATTCTGTTTATTGATGCCCCCGAAGGAGCTTATAAAGCGGAATTTGCTGCAAAAAAGCTTCGCTTACTAAATCCATTTATCAAAGTTGAATCATATAATTGTGCGCTTCAAGACCTACCTCCTAAGGTTTTCAGCGATGCTGATCTCTACATTGCTGGTTTAGATTCAATAGAGGCACGAGTTGAAATAAATCGTCGTGCTGTGCATTTTAAAAAACCGTTAATTGATGCTGGTACAGCCGCATATAATGGACACGTTTATGTTGTTTGGCCCTTTAAGAATGCATGTTTGGAGTGTGATCCCTTAACTGAACGCGCTCAAGATCAGTTAGGAGCTTGCACACTTGTAGGTAAACCGCGACGCCCAGCTCACTGTATCTTAAAAGGACAATTAAAGTTTGAGCAGAATCACGGGCGGCCCCCCAATATTCTTAATTCGTCTGAGGTAAGTAAAGTTCAAGAATATGCTAATCAATTGTTGAATCAATATTTCCCTACCCAAGGAGAATTCTCAGAAGATCAGATAATACAGATTGTTGACAATCATGAACCTACTGTTATTACAATAAATTGTGTCATGGCTTCACTTCAGTCTCAAGAAGCAGTTAAGATCTTACATCATCTTCATACTAAGTCAGAAATTGAGAGATTGGGATCCTTACAACTTAATTACGTTATATATAATGGATTAACGGGGAAATTCTATGAGCTTGAAAAACCAAAAAATCCAAAGTGTGAGATGTGTGGTCCTAATCGGACGCCTATCTATAAAATTAGAGCGAAGAGATCATTTAAGCTATTAAAGATCATTGAAAAGATCTCAACCGATAAAAATATTTCCATTGACCCAGAGTTTCCACCTACAATATTTAAAATAGATAATTCTAATGTAACGGAAATAGATCCCGAACAAACAATTCAGGAGGCAGATTTAGCTGATTACGAGACAGTTTTTATCACTGGATTTGATGATAATTCCCAAATATATCTTAAATTCAAGTTAGAGGATTGATTATCAATGTCTATACGAATGAAACGAATTGCTGAAGATTATTACCAACTGAAAACCCTGTACAAACAAAAAACGATAAAACAACTAAAAGCCTTCCCAGGCGTGAAAAAAAGCGTAGAACACCTTGCAGTTCTATTGGAAGGACCGAAAGGAACTCCCTACGAAAATGGGAAATTTATGCTTGAAATAAAGTTTGGTTCGAATTACCCATATGCGCCTCCCTTTGTTCGCCTTCACACACCAATTTGGCATCCCAACTTCTGGCCCAAACCAGATGAATATCAAGGAAAACGAAATATTTGTTTAGGATTAGTTGACCCAGACCTCATGGGACGATCTGACGGTTGGTCACCTTCTAAAAATATTACTACAGTCATTTATTCTATTCTTGCTATGTTTAACATTGATGAGGCATATACAAATCCTCATGATGTGTTCAACAAAAAAGCTGCGGTGGAATACTTACAAAATAAGAACAATTTCAAGAAGAAAGCCAAGCAAATTACAAAAAAATATGCCAAGAAAAAATGGTGATTTTGGGTTTATGTCAGAGAAGAAATCCAAATCCAAAGGATCTGAGAATTCTACGAATCTCTTTGAGATGTTATTACGTGATATGGCCTTCCAATTTGATCCCAACGAACAAACTCTCACCCTGAAATTTCCTCCTTCAACATCTTCAGAAGAAAGTAAAAAAGAAAGTCCAACAATAAAAGTTCAGCAAGAAGCTACTCAAGATATTGTAGATATTGACGTTGAGGAATTTTCAGACTTAAAAGTAGATTCTGATCCTATTAGGGTAAAAATTAATTTGAAGGCCTACATTAGGATGGCTCTTCATGCTCTAAAGTATGCTCATCCCAAAATACCTAAAACGCAATGGGTTGAAGTAATAGGCTTACTCACAGGGCATATAGAGAATGCCGATACGCCGTTGGCTTCTCTTGTTATAACGGACGCATTTCCAATTGGTCATGGTACTGATATTTCAGCTCAAATCCATAATCCACAAAGCATGGTTAGAGTATACAAAGAATCCAGAAAAAGAAATCAGAGAATTCTCGGATGGTATCATTCTCATCCCTCTTACGGTGCATTTATGAGTGATACTGATTATCAAACGCAAGTCCGTTATCAGCGCTTAGGCTCTGGTTCTCCACTTTCTGCTCCAGTAGCCTTAGTAATTGATCCCACACGAATTTCAAACCGATCTCATGGTTTCAACATTTTTCGTCTTAAACCAGACCTTAAAACATGGGAAGAACCTAGATTTGAAGTATTAAACTGTCCTTTAGAAACACTTCCCGATTTAATAAGCACTTTACTCCCATTGTCAGAAGGAAAAGCTATGTTCCTTGAATATGATCATGAGTAATAATCTGAATTCAGCAAAAATATGGTTGTGAACTCTATTTGGTCGATAGAAATGTTTATCTCTCAATACTTACGGTTGGAGTAATCTTTGCAGTCCTTTCCCTAGTAATTGAACAACCAAATGAACTGGCAATAACGATTCTATTTATTACTTTTTTTATTCTCTCTGGAGTTAAATGGGTTGAGGAATGGCGTTACTACCGTCATTATAATGCTCCCTTAGCTTCCGCAATTTTTCTAGTGTTGCCATTAATAGCTGGTATATTAGGAAGTTACCTTTCAAGCACAGCATATATTACTGATGAAAGAATTCTCCAGACCAGTTTTGCTGAAATACGATTAGATTTCAGTTTTTTTGGCTTAAGCGACTTTTATTTATTCTTAAATCTCTTTAGCTTAGTTTTTATTGTACCGTCAATTTGTATCTCTTTAGTTCTAATTAGAAGGTACTATTCGGGAAGATATGCAGCAATTTTTATTTATAGAAGACGGTTTCCAAATACACTTGTAATACTTAGTAATTTCCTTATTGGTACTATTTACATAGCATTGTGGTTCAATACGAATCTAGTTGAGCTATCAGGCTTAATTTTCGTTATAATTTCTGTATTACTCTTTGTCAATTATTATGTAATGAAAGTCGTTATAGTTCCTTTCAAGCGGGTCTCACAATCAAGAATTAGGAGAAGAACTTCATCCTCAGAACCATCTTCTAGGCCATTTTTTTCATGGGAGGTTCCTAGAACTCCTCAGCCTAGTAGACAATCAGCTACAAGACCTTCTTCTCGAACCCGGAGTAGTGTCACAGTTGCTCCAGCTGTGACTGTATCTAGGAGAAAACCAGCTCAAAAACTAACACCAGCAATATTATCTAGCTTACGCCCTGCTGGTCAACACTTAACAGAAGATGATTTTAGATGTATATTCTGTTATGAATTTCCTCTTGAGCATAATCGACAGGTTGTAATTTGTCCACATTGTCATCATCCTAGTCATGAAAATGAATACCAAAAGTGGAGTGCAGTAGCAGATATTTGCAGTAGATGTAATAAACCAGTATCAAATGCAAAAATGATTAGACTTTCGGGAAAGAATTATGAAAGAATAATAAAGATGTTTAGAAATAATCAGTTGAAATAAGAAAAAGGAGAATAAAAATATGCCCTCACGACATTCCTTTGCTTGGTTTGTATTACTTATGGGTATTTCGGCCACAATTTTCTTTTTTATCCGAAATGAGGACATAATAGCACTTAATACTCTATTTTTAACCCTCTATGTTACATGTACTATCATTTATTTCATGCGTATCTTTTTTTATGTAGATAATAACGCCACTCTTAATGAAATCTATTTTTTCTCCTTAGCAAATATAATTCCCTTAGCTGTATTAGGAGCGGGGTTAATATTTCCTCTTGGACAAGATCCTCTTCTTACATTTGAAATAGCAATCGAACCTTCAGGTACTGATCTCATTCTCAATATAACATTACTTTCTATTTTGGCTTTTCCATATCTAGCAGTTTCAACTGCTTTATTAATCAGAAGCTTTACAAAATATCAATTCATAAGATTATCTGCTCATTCAGAACGAGGACCATCTGCAGAGTGGACAGCAATAATTACCTTCTTTTTATTTGGTGTTCTTCTTCTGATAATAGGTCAAACCACAGCTGATTTAATAGGCTTGCTATATGGAGTGTTTTACCTGTTTTCAGGAATAGGATTTCTTCTAGGACGTTAATCTAAAAGCTTTAAAGGTATAAAATCTTCTCTGAAACCATAGGGTTAAAAGCACAATTGGTCAATGTCAAGTTGAAGAAATTTTTTTGAATTCTCGCTAACAAAGGAGTCTAAAGAAGAAAATTGAAAGAAGATAAAATCAATCAGAAAAAACCAACGGATTCAATTAAGCAAAAGACTCCAGCTAAGTCTCACATTCCTTCTGTTTCAGAAAAAATTCCAAAAGATTCGGGAGATAATTTTGCTTTACCTCCACGAAAAACTCCTCAACACGAACAGATCCCGAAATTGGAGGTAAAAGTACCCTCAAACCATGGCTCACAAAAAATACGCCAAAAGGATATCTCACCAGCTAATACACCTCCAAAAAGAGATAACAACTCTTTTAAGGATATTTATACTAAACAACCAACAGATCACGGTAAGAAAATTCAGAAAATGAAAATTCAAAACAAAAGACCTGAAAGAAGTCCCCAAAAAGAACAGGTAATCCCATCTCGAAAAGGTCTTGATGAATCAAAAAAATCTCGCAAAAGTGTCAACAAACCTTTAGCTAAACAAATTCGCACAAAAACTCCCAAAAAATCTTCTGTACGATCTCCTCCTGCAACTTCCAAGTTAGAAAAGAAAAAACTGGATCAAGAATCAAACAAATCTCCTCCAAGGATTATTCAGAAAAAACTAACAAAGGAAAAATCCCTTCCTCCTACAGCGATTAGAAGTAAAATACCTAAAACGAAAATAAAGGAAAAAAAACCTAATTAATAGATTCTAGATCCGCCCTTCAGTTACTTTTCACAGAATTCTCGGATGAACTGAATAATCAATTCACTGATAACTTCAGTTAACAGGGGTTCATCGATACTGGCATCAACCCATTCGATTTTACCACCGATGTCCATTTTAGATAAACGCTTGTAATTGGTGAGTACTTTTTCCTGAAACTCAACTCTTTCGAGCTGATCTTCTTTTATCAATTTTTTATCTCGTTGCTGAAGTCGATCTTGACCCAATTTTACAGGAACATCAAGAATTAACCATAAATCAGGGCGACGAGCAAAAGAATTCTTTTCTAATACATATTCTAAGGTAAAGGCGTCAAGTCCACCTTGATAAGCAGCACTAGAAAGGTAGTAACGATCTACAAGAACCAATTCTTTCCTTTCAAGAGCAGGAAGTATATTGTGTTCAAGATCCCAAGCTCGATCCTTGGTGTACCATTCTAGCTCATCGTTTGGCGAGGTTTTATCTCGATTCATATGCACCTCTTGTTTGATAAGTTGCGAATAAGGGCTCTCAGGATTAGGCTCATGTGTCACAGTTACAGCATAATTGCGCTTACGAAGGTAATCAGCTACTTTGTATATCTGAGTCGTTTTCCCTGATCCATCAATGCCTTCAAATGCAATAAGAATGCCCTGTGAAAGAGATACCATCAGCTCTACCCCACTTTGATTTGTTTTAATTTTTTTGCTATGGATTTTTACAAAAGAGTAGAACTAGTGAACAACTTTTATAGGAAGAGATACCAACCTCAATACGTTTCTATTTAGCGAAAATTTTTGAATAATCTGGTGAAAGAACCAATATATCGCAAGAGGCGTATCTGAAATGATTGATTTTAGTTTGACGGAAGAGCAGAAAGTATTACAAAAAAAAGCACGTGAATTTGCCTTAAACGAAATTATTCCTGTATCAAGAAAATATGATGAGTCAGGGGAATTTCCAAAGAAGGTGTATGAAAAAGCGTTTGAACAAGGTTTGATAGACTGCACAATCCCTAAAGAGAATGGAGGGGCAGGTTTTGGAATATTAGACTCATGTATATTAGTAGAAGAAACAGCTGCTGCCGATCCAGGTATAACAACCTCACTATTTTGCAATAGCTTAGGTCAGGAACCCATTATCTTAGGTGGGAACGATGAACAGAAAGAACGTTTCTTACGTCCCTTCACTGAAAAGCTACAATTTGCTTCTTTTGCAACGAGTGAACCTGGGGCAGGTTCTGATGTTGCAGGTATTCAAACAACTGCAAAAGTCGAAGGGGATGAATTAGTAATCAACGGAAGAAAAATGTGGATTACTAATGGAGGTGTTGCTTCAATAATAAGCTTATTTTGTAGATTAGAGGGGACAAAACGTCACCAAGGTATCACTGCAGCTATTGTACCGACAAATACTCCTGGCTTCTCAGTTGGAAAACCAATAGAAAAAATGGGCCACAGGGCATCGAATACCGTTATGTTACGACTAGAAGATGTTAGAATTCCGCTTGAAAATGTGTTGGGAGAACCAGGAAAGGCTTTTCCATTAGCTATGAAGACTTTCTCGCATACGCGACCAACAATTGGTGCTTTTGCTGTGGGAATGGCTCGAGGAGCGATGGAATATGCAATTGCTTATGCGCAGAAACGGAAAGCTTTCGATACAGAAATCGCTAATTTTCAAGCAATTCAGTTTTTGATAGCTGAAATGAAAATGCATTATGAAGCAGCTCGTTTACTTACTTGGAAAGCCGCATGGGAGGCTGACAAGGGTTGGGATAATACAATTACAGCTAGCTGCGCAAAAGCGTTCGCTACAGATTATGGGATGAAAACTGCATCCGATGCGCTTCAGATTTTTGGTGGATTCGGATATACTAAGAATTATCTCATAGAGAAACTATTTAGGGACGCTAAACTGTACCAAATTTATGAAGGTACATCCCAAGTCCAGAGAATGATCGTTGGTCGGTTTATGTTATCTAAATATGATCCTGTATTTAATAAAACATTCTCGTAAAATAATGATGTGAACGAATGCTAAATAGCGAATTAGAGGTTAATGTATACGGGGCTACGTGGTGTTCAGATTGCCGAAGAACCAAAAAGTACTTAGGAGAACAGAGAATTCATTATAACTGGTATGATATTGAAATCCCAGATGAGGAGGGAGAAAAAGCTCTGCAGTTCGTATATGATGCAAATCAAGAAATATTTGGAAAACCAAAGAGAAAAATTCCCGCTGTGGAGGTCTTAAAAAATGGTGAAAGGACTCTCTTCATTGAACCTAGTAATTATGAATTGGCAAATACCCTTGGATTAGCAACAAAAGCAGAAAAGGATTTTTATCATGCAATAATAATAGGTGCAGGACCTGCTGGTTTAACTGCTTCCATTTACTTAGCTCGAGATGGATATGATGTTCTAGTTATTGAACAATCAACTATTGGAGGGCAAGCATTTATTACTAATCGTCTTGATAATTTTCCAGGTTTCCCTGAAGGTATAACGGGAGGAAATTTTGCTGATAATATAAAAAGGCAATCAGAAAGATTTGGTGTAGAAATTCTTTCACCCCAACAAGTTAAAAGTATAACTCCTTGTCATGAAAATGGTAATTTCGAAGGATGTACATTCAAAATCGTTCAAACAGAATCAGGACAAGAATTCACATGTAACGCTGTATTAATAGCTACTGGCTCGAATTATAGACAGTTAGTAGTATCTGGAACTGAGAATTTGGTGGGGATCAGCATACATTATTGTGCGACATGTGATGGGTTTTTTTATAAGAATAAGGACATATTCGTGATAGGTGGCGGGAATAGTGCTTTTGAGGAATCTCTCTTCTTGAGAGATAAATTCGCAAATCATGTAACAATTATCGTAAGAGGAGAAGAACCTACAGCTTCACCTGTCTTGCAGGAAAAGGTTCGTGATCAGGAAGGTATCGATATCTGGTTTAATAGTGAAGTTCTTGAACTTACTGGTGATAATAAGCTAGAATCTGTTAGGATTGAACATAAGGAGACTGGTGAAACAAAAGATTATACTATTGATGGTATATTCGTTTTTATAGGATTAACACCTAATACAAAGTTCTTGAAGGACGTTGATATGGACTCTCAAGGTTTCATATTAACTAAGCAACAAGAATCATCAGCAAGAGGGATTTTTGCAGCAGGGGATTGTCGTCTAGGATCAGTAAAACAAGCAGTGGCTGCCGCAGGTGAAGGAGCTGCAGCAGCTATAGCAATACGTGAATTTTTAAGTAGAAACTAAATTCTATTTAATCAATTTCTCCTCTCCTAATTTTTATCGGGTGAAATCTGCTTCTAGGAGGCTATCTTCATTTTATTTCTAAAAAGAGAGAGACTAGTATTGGAAAATAGTCTCTTCTCTGCTTTATAAACAATTTGGAGAATTGTTAACTCAGAAATCCTTGAAGAAAATTTGGGTTTTTTTGAATATAAAAGCAATAAGTACCATTGTAAGTGATGATTATGCGTATTAACTCACAAACCCTCTATACAACTAATCTGAATGAAGTATTAAAATATTTAAATTACGCAGGACCGCTATATCTAAGAAGGTTAGAAAACCTACCACCCACACCAGTTAAGATAACACCTCTCTCAAGTATTACTAATTCAGTTTAGGATTGTAATAGCTCGTTTTCTGTAAAATTTATAGGTATTTCACTTTCACTATTATCAAAATAATTTTAAATCTGAATTTTTTCAGACTTTCTCGGCTCTAACACTTATCATTATCACTCTAAAAGAAAAATATTCTTCTATTTCCTCTGTTTTACCATCCGCTATCGAAATAGCATTAGAGAAAAAGAATTTTATTTTCGTCTTTAAAGATGAATAATAGCGATTAAGGAAAAACTTAGCTTCCCGAGAAGGTATCTGAATGGCTTCGATTAGATTGTTAAAATACACTAAACCATATTTGGGACTAATCTTTATAGCAATTATTTTAATGTTTGCACAAGCAAATTTTGAATTAGCGTTACCAGATTACCTTTCAGATATCGTCAACACTGGTATTCAACAGGGTGGGGTGGAAAATGCTGTGCCTGTTGCAATCCGTGAGGGTGAGATGAATAAAGTATTAATTTTCATGAATAGTGAAAATAAAACGCTAGTACTTGACAAGTACATCCTAGTAACTAATAATTCTAATGATTACGAAAGTTATCTCGAGAAATACCCAGTACTTGAGAACGAATCCGTCTTTATCTCGAATAATCTTGGTTCACAAGATATAGGCAAATTAAACCCGATAATGGGTAGTGCTATTTTGGTAGTGTCTTTTTTTGAGCAAATTATGGACGATCCAGAAAATGCTGATGAATTGAGCAGTGCACTTGGTTTCAATATTTCGGCTATTCCATCAAACATGAGTTTGTTTACAGTATTATCAACATTGCCCCCTGAACAAATAAATCCCATTATAGATACTATTAATGCAGAATTCACCGCCCTTGGAGAGAACATGATTATTCAAGCAGCTGTGGTACCGATCAGAGCTGAGTACGTAGCTCTTGGTATGAATATGGATGAATTACAAACGAACTACATCGTGAGCGTTGGGGGTATAATGCTTCTAATAACCTTGCTTTCAATTACATGTGCCATTGGAGTGGGTTACTCAGCAGCCAGAACAGCGTCTGGAATGGCACGTGATATACGGAGAGGAGTATTTGTAAAAATTGAAAGTTTTTCCAATACTGAATTTGATAATTTCTCTACAGCTTCGTTGATCACCCGTTCAACCAATGATGTTACTCAGATTCAGATGGTTACTATGATGCTCATTCGGATAGTGTTCTATGCTCCTATTATCGGAATCGGTGGAGTCATTAGAGCACTAGAAAAAACATCATCCATGTCTTGGATAATCGCTGTGGCAGTTATGATACTAGTGAGTCTCATAATAATTATCATGTACATAGCATTGCCTAAGTTCAGAATCATCCAAAAACTAATCGACCGCATAAATCTCGTGTTTCGTGAAAATCTTTCAGGAATGATGGTCATTAGGTCTTTCAACAAGCAGAAGTTCGAAGAAAAACGTTTTGATAAAGCAAATGTTGATTTAACAGATGTTAGTCTTTTTATTAACCGTTTAATGGTGATCGT
>JAEOSP010000075.1 GCA_016840305.1 Candidatus Hodarchaeota archaeon | reverse complement strand
GATCAGTGGGAGCTATCCTTTAAATACGGAGAAGGAAGCAAAGTTCGCTTCAACTGATAGCGCAATGCTTCAATCATCAATTTATATAATAGCTCGGAAACTTGAACGTAAAGATATAGGCTTTTACAATGAAGTTAAAGATGAGCTGAAGAAATATCTTAACATAAAACTCGACCAGCTTTGGGCGGAAGGCATTGTAGGTGCTGATTTCTTCATTGCAGCTATTGGCTCGGCAATTGAAGTATTTGGTAAATATGAAAAAGTGATGGATTATGAAGGTGACATCAAGCGTGCCGATGTCCTGCTGGATGATGTGCGTGAAATCGTAATGAATTATACTCTGGAGCAGATACTCCAAAATGGCTTTGGCGCCCAGGTCAGCGAGCTTACCAAGTTTTACATGGTTTATCGTTTCAATTTTGGCGAAGCCAGGCTGGAATTTGATGAAGCCAATAAACTAGCCCGTAGCATTGGTATTGACTTAGACAAGGAATTTCAACGAAAAGGAAGTTTTATTAAAAAAGAGAAAGAGTTTGTACGTGTGTTATCGGCAACACAGCGTAAAACAGATCAATTAAAAGAAAGTAATGAACTTATTGATGTGTTGCACCATATATTGCTGTTATGGGAAAAAGGGAATAGAGCAGAAATGATGAAGCAGCTCGGCGAATCGGGCTATGGTAACAACGAGGTATTTTTCCGGGTTGCACAGGCTATCAGTGAATCGCTCGGAAAAACCACTCCTGACAGCAAAGAGAAAAAATTAATTGATCAATTCCAGGGTAGTAAAGAACGCATTATGCAGGAAGTGGACAAATCCAAGCCAAAACCAAAACAAACGAAATTGGAATTCTAAAAATTACTCATTCTATTTTCTTCTTATTATGAAGAAGGCGGAGTGAGGTAAAATTAAATGATTATGAAAGCCTTTCACACCGTAGCAATTCCACACAAAGATATCCTTGAAGGAAAATTTACCATAGATGTCTATGCAGCCAATTTGTGGGAAGTTTATCACGAACGGGGCCCCGCTGATTACAGGTTGCCAGATGAATTTTTTAATAAGACTCACCTTACGCGCGAAATGGGTAATCTTTTAGATGTAGTGGAAAAACGCCTGAAGGGTAAAGGGGGTGACCCGGTTATCCAACTGCAAACACCTTTTGGTGGTGGAAAAACACATTCCTTAATTGCGCTTTATCACAAGGCAAAAACATGGAAGGTTAAACCTGTGGTAATTGTGGGGGAAGAATTGAACAGTGGTGATAAGTTAGAGAAATTTGAAACGCCCTGGGGTTTGCTCGAAAAACAGCTTGCGGGAGAAATCAACGAATTCAGCGGTCATGTACCACCCGGAGGCGATCAACTTCGCAAACTTTTAGAAAAAAAGGCACCGGTTATCATTCTAATGGATGAAATGATTACTTACCTGAACCGGTGTGATACTGTGAATGTGAGCAAAAAATCATTTTGCTCATTGGTGATTGATTTTATTCAGACATTATGCAACGTTGTAAGTTCTATTGAGCAAGTAAGTTTCGTATTAACCACTACTCCAAGCAATCCCAATGACCGCACTCAACGAGGAGTTGAAATTGTCAGCCAATTGCAAAATGCCATCGGCAGAAGAGATGTCCCGCGCACTCCCGTTGAAGATTCGGAAATTGCTCCGATTATCCGCACACGCTTGTTTTCTTCCATTGATGAAAGGAATGCAAAAGCAGTAGTGGATGCTTTTATGGATTATGCGGAGAAAAATTCCATCCTTCCGGTTGATTCAGAACCTAGCGAATACAAAAAGCAATTTCTTGCAAGCTATCCTTTCATGCCTGAAGTGATTGACATACTTTACCACCGCTGGGGCAGTTTTCCCAATTTCCAGCGCACAAGAGGTGTATTACGCTTGCTCGCTTTAGTGGTGAATTCAGTAAAAGAAAAAAATATTCCGTACATATCTCTTGCTGACTTTGATTTGAAAGTTAATGAAATCAGGCTTGAACTATTAAAGCATATCGGCAACCAGTATGAATCTATAGTTTCACAGGATATTACAGGATTAGACAGCAGGGCGGCATTGATAGATAAGAAGCTACCCCAGGCTTTTCGCGGGTTGAGAATAGGAACACGAACCGCCAACACAGTATTTCTCTACTCATTTTCCGGTGGTGACGCAAAAGGTATTACACTTGGAGAAACCAAGCGTGTGGCAACTACCTTGGATAATGCAGCCGCTCTTGTAAGCGATGTCTGGGAAGACCTTCGAACTACTTTGTTTTTCATAAAGAGCATTAACGATAAGTATCTGTTTACAACACAACCAAACATCTTTCAGATTCTGAGTGTAAAAATGGATAATATCCGACCGCAAAGAATTGAGGAATTGAAGGAAGAAATTTTCAGAAAACATATTGCTAACAATAAGCTTAAAACATATTATTTGCCGACCAACTCCAATGATATTCTAGATAGCTCAGAATTTAAGCTTGTTATTATGAATGAGCGAAGCGAATCTGTAATGAGGGATTTGTTGAAAAAAAAAGGAACAACACCACGAGTTAATCGCAATACAGTTTTTTTCCATGTGCCGATGGAATCGGAAAAGTTGCGTTTTGAAAACCTTTTAAAGAAATACATAGCTCATAAAGAAATTCTGAAAGACAGCAAAACTTTAAATCTTTCCATCGACCAGATTGCGGACCTGAATGCTGAAATTAAAAAAATTGAAGGGCAATTCAAAGACAGCTTGCGTACATTCTATCGTACTGTTTACCTTCCCGATAAGAACTATACACTAAAAGAGGTGGATTTAGGCGTTCCAACATTGGGCAACACCCAAAAAATAGATGATGAAATATATGGTAAGCTCCGTCTTAACGGGGATATTTTGGAAAAAATGGCTCCTATTGTAATTCGGGAAAAGTTTTTAAAAGGGAAAGAATATGTGGAGATGAAGGGCGTCTATAAAGCATCACTTTCCGTTCAGGGTGAAACGCGCTATGCTGATGAAGATGTAATCACAGATTGTGTCAGGGAAGGGGTAGTAAACGGTATTTTTGGCTTGGGAGAATTAAAAGATGACGTGCTTATCTGCAAATATTATAAAGAACTGATTCCTTCTCTGGATTATGGTGATCCTATGATAATCGATGCCGAAATATGTAAGAAACAGAAACAAGCACAGGTTTCAACTGATGAACAGGATAAACCCAGACCACTGGGAGAGACTGGGGGTCCTGATATACAAGAACCTATGGTGCCTGAAACTCCGGAACAAACAAACAATACGCTAAGTGAAATCAGGCTCGACATCAAATTACCAATGGGCAAAGCTTCGAGTTTGCTTGGCATGATCAATTTCATCCAGAAGCAATTCAGAAATCTTAAAATCTCAATTACAGCCACTGAAGGTGAAATGGATAAACAGGATTATGAGGATAAGATAAAGGAGACATTAAGGCAAATTGGAGGTAATAATACAACTTAGGATTACCAAATTATTATTTTAACTCTTGTAAGCCACATACATAGTGTGTTATGTTTTAAAGAACTTTAATATGATATGAGAAGTGATCTAAACAATTTTGGTGCTATTGATAGGATTAACGATATCGCTGACACCAATAATGTTTATCTGTTTGATTTACAGGATGGTATTATTTAAGTTGAAAAAATTACTTCCAAAGGAAAATTAGACTTTAAATATTAAATATGATTTATAGTGATTAATGTCGAAGAAATTAAACTTAATTGCACTTTACCCGATAATGGTTTAGGAATGGTTATTATGCAACCATTTGTTGAATTGTGTGAACATCAACCATATATCTGGTTAAAGGAAAAGAAAAACAAACAAATTGAGCGAATAATTAGGACTTTAGAAATATCAGAGCGTAAAGATCATGGTTGTGAAAAAACGCATTTTACAATATTTCCAGAATATTCGATACCTGGATTAGAAGGAATTATTAAAATTCAAGAAATCCTTTATTCGGGCAACTGGGAAAGTGAAACAATTGTCATTGGAGGAGTTGACGGATTGCTTAAAGAGGAATACTCAATTCTTTGTAAGGAGAAAAATACATTTGTTAATAGAAGTAATATAATAGAAAATGTACCAGATGGCAGATGGATTAATTGTTGTATAATATGGGTTAAGGAATCGGATTGTACGATAAAGAGATGGGTACAGCCAAAAATAGTTCCAGCTAGTGAAGAGGAATTATGTCCATCACAGCATATGTATGAAGGAAAATCTGTGTATCTATTCAAACCCAGTATAACCATTCAAAGTTCAAAAATTCCTTTTCGATTTTTATGCTTTATTTGTAAAGATTGGATTGGGCATGTTGGGGGTTCAAACGTAGTAGATCATGTACTCGGCCAGTTGATTAAGCAACAGAATGAAAATTCCGATCGTTTAGATATTTATCTGTGTATTATTATTAAAAGAAATCCTAAACCTGAATATACGTTATTTCTTCAAAATACTGTACAATATATACATGAAAACAATTATACACCTATTAGAAGATCAGATGGAGCAGTATTGTTTGTTAACAACGCAGGTAAGGATAAACCAGGTTATTGTTCATGTTTTGGGAAATCAGGATTTGTCTTTCATCCCAATTGTTCTTTTATTTCACATGAAGAATACTGCCCTCCAACTTATACATTAAAAAATCGAGACGCTCTTGTAACTTGTAAAGAAGCCAGAATTAGAGAAGATGGTGCATGTATAATATCATTAAAGTACATTCCACCAATTCCAACCTTAATTAGAAAAACGCCAGAATCACCTCGAATTCCTATTAACCCTGCAAATATTCATCCAATTGATGCAATATTGGATGAGGATAAAAAGGACTTACGAACACCTGGAAGAGAAGTTCCTGCATCAGTTAAATGGATTAATGATACTTTGGATAATACTAATTGTTTGTTAGTGAATGAAATTCACCACCCATTAAGTAATGATATTAAAAATAGTCACGATAAGATTTGTAAACAAATTAGAAAATTAAATAATGAAATTATTTGTAAATATGTTGAAATATCATCCCCAGAGATTG
>JAEOSP010000691.1 GCA_016840305.1 Candidatus Hodarchaeota archaeon | reverse complement strand
GAGATATAACTCTATGGTTATAATATCGTTGTCATCAACTTTAGTATTGTTTAGTCTTTTGAAAGCCACAGATCCTTTACTGGTCATACTTATTATATTACCAGATCCTGTACAGAAATGTCCATAATGGATATAATTTACAACTAAATTACCTGATGATATATGTGAATGTTGATAACCACAAGCTAGCTCATAATCATATAGAGTAGTTCTCATACCCATAGGTAATGCAAACTCAAGATACTCATTATTTACTTCTACTTTTATGAATAAATCCTTTATATCATGAGATTCATTTTTAGAATTAGTTATAGTTAATTCAGGATAATGTATAAACATATACTTATCATCAAAAGCTACCCCGTCTTTATAAATAAATTCAGCAATAGCTTTAAGTCTCAATATGGCTTTGTTATGAGACATATCAAATAATATAACTTCAGAACTAAATACTCCACCACCTCTACAAGGAAACAATACCTGTCCAGCAGGTGTATCTATTATCTTATCAACAATAAATACTCTCTTATCTCTCCAACCCATCCCCTTCTTAGTCTTAGGACCATTCACGCACAATACGGCATCACCTAATTTGTATGTTGTTGTAGGTTCAACTTTTGCAGCGACTTTTTCTTGTAAGTCTAACATAAAAATGAAATAAAAGAGGGGAGTTACCCCCTCTTATTTATTATAAATTGATACCATCCTCAGTACAGATGTTAGCCATCTGCTCTTTCAATGCAGTAATTGCTGGGTCTTCAACTACTTCTGGTGTATCATCAACTGCCTCAACAGTTACATCACCAGCCTCAATACCTTCTACGAAAGCAATCAACTGCTCAAGAATAGCAACCATTTTGGTTTTATTCTCTTTAATATATGCTGCTTTAGGGAATTCTACTCCCTCACCTGACTTATTCTTAGTAGGTGTTAGCATTATCCTGAAGTCTCCATCAGGTAGAGTGTTTACATCATTCTCCACTGGGTAGTTATTACCATTAATATCCATTACAGTAACCTTCATAGGGTTATTTCCTGTAGGATTTAAAATACCTCGGTGTTGTTCATTAATCTCAGCCTTCAGCACACCCCAAGTTGTTGCAGAAGTTTCCATTGTTTTTACACCTTCGATAGCAGTACCAACGATAATTACTTGCTTAATTACTTCACTCATCTTTATAAAATTTAAAAATTTACACTAATTCGTACAATGTTATTTCTATTTCTCTCTTATCAAACTCCTCAACCCTTTCGTAATGAACACTGTAGCCTTGTACGTTTTCTACAGTATCATCAGAAATTATACCTGATATTTCAAGGCTATCTTGAAATCCTTTGATCCATACATAACTCATATTATCTAAATCATAACGAGCTTTATAGTCAGTATCAGGTTTATTCCAGACAATCTTTATCTTATTGTCCTTCTTGTAATGGATACGTCTTACATCACCATGATTAATCACAGTTTTAAAGACATATTTTATAAATATCGGTTTAGTTGTAGGCTCTACAGCTTTCAACTTTTTTATAATATACTTATGAATTTCATCCATTGCTATAGCTCTAGCGAATGGATTTAGTTTACCATTGTAAATGTTTTGTCCATTTACTTTGATATATTTGTCAGGAGCTTTCTTATTCCTTGTTGTCTTAACATGTGTTGGGAACTTTTTTAATACTATCTTACATTTTTCAATCATCCAATTGTAGGTTCTACTGACGAGGTTAACATTCTACAAGCCAACCACCCAGTACTTGAATAATCATTATTCACTTTCCTCTTAAGCTTCTTATTACATATTTTATGCTTAGCACAAAATGAATCAACAGCTGCTCTGAAAGAAAATGACGTAATAACTTTTACATCCTTCTTGTATTCATTCCCATCCTTCTTTATGTATGTTATTAAGTATCTGTTTTCTCCCATCTTATAGAATTTATTAATGAATCTATTAATACCTTACTGTCATCATATCCAAATTTGTCTCTGTAATCAGATATATCTGAAGCAGTTCCATCTGGATTATGAATGAAAGGGATATCATACATCTCACTGATCTTCTTACCATAACGTAAGCCAGGATTATCATCCTTTTCAAAATCATTGTTTGCATAATAAACAATGCGTTTCCAGCGTTGTTTAAGTTTATCCCAATAACTGTCAGTAAACCAACAGTTTTCAGTTATAGGCGCATTAGACTCATAACCTAGTAAATTAGTTACTCTAGCATCTTTCAAGCTACTTTGAACTACTAATAGATCTCCACTCTTAGGTAACGTCTTATAGTTCTGTACAACAGTTATATTACAATTACTTAACCATTTCAATCCTTTATTATATGGTTGGTATATCTTTCTCATGAATAGACCATCACACCAATAGTAATCAAAGACATAAGCATGTTTAGATGCTATGTAAAGTTTCTTCTTAACTTTGTGATTTGATAACCAAAAATAACTAATTGGACGTATATCAATAGATTCTAAAATCTCTATAGTTATACCATATCTACCCCAATATTCAACGTCGTGTGGTTGCCAATCTCGATATTTAACATCAATGATTGTTGGCATCCTTTGTACTTGAACAGGAGCAACACCTGTCTTAAGAGAGTCAGAAGGAACTGACCTGTATTTAGGTTCAGTCCCTTCTAGTTTAAAATCTCTGACAATTCTAACAACCAATTTATCTTCTGATAAACCCATCTCTTCCTGTAAGAATACAGGGATAGTTACAGCTGTCTTGTATCTTGGATCACCAAAATCTTTCAGCCATAATCTACCTTTATAATACGTTGTATTACATGATGGTAGCTTATCATTAACTCTTAGTCTAAAACCATCACCTACTTTGGAGAAATCTGGAGCATATTTATGCAACAGATCCTCCTCAGTGACACGGTCAAGTATATAATCCCAATTATATTTTCTTAACGTTATCGCCATTAAAATGCAGGCTTTTGAATTGGAGCAGCTGCTTCAGGCGCATCAGCCTGTACTGCATCCTCATCAAACTTAGCAGGCAATACGGTGTAAATAACAGGATTAGATTCTGTTCCAAACGTGTTATACTCACCATCCAAGAATTCACTTACAGACTCTACTACGTCTGGACGTGATTCAAGTTTAACAAAATGACGAATGAAATATTTGTTATACGCTACATAATTATAACGTGTAACTCCGTTATCATCCTCTCTAGTCCTTAGACCAGTTAAGACTTTAATTTTATAGGTGTCTTTCCTATCATCTTGATAAGTTTTGACATCTGTAAAAGTATCCTTTAGTTCACTGAAATCTCCAGCTACT
>JAEOSP010000074.1 GCA_016840305.1 Candidatus Hodarchaeota archaeon | reverse complement strand
GTTGATTTAATTCGAGACACTAATCCTCTCCCTTCTGTATGCGGACGAGTTTGTACTAATGAATGTGAGCACGGGTGTACTATGATCACATCAGAAGACCACCCAATTGCAATTCGTGAATTGAAGAAGTTCGTAACTGAATGGGAAATTAAGGAAGCAGAGAAGCCTAAACCCAAGAAAAAGAAGAAAAAAGATGCTAAGAAAGTAGCAATAATTGGCTCTGGACCAGCAGGATTAACAGCAAGTTATTTCTTATCTAAAATGGGACATACAGCTACGATTTTTGAGAAATCTGACACAGCTGGAGGCATGTTACGATTTGGAGTACCCCAATTCCGATTACCTAATTATGTGCTCGATCATGATATTGCGACGATTACGGATGAAGGAGTAGATATTGAATACAATAAGCCATTCGGAGCTGAGTTGACCTTAGAAGATCTCAAGAAACAGGGATATGAAGCAACATTTATCGCAACGGGTCAATATAAGCCCAGAACACTTCGATTAAAAGGAGAAGACCTACCAGGAGTTCATGTTGCAATTAATTTCCTCATGGACCGAAAATATCGTTATTGGGAAAATGAAGAAGAGTTCAAGGGGAAGACCATAGGCATTATTGGAGGCGGTCCGGTTGCAGTAGACGTTGGACAAACAGCATTACGTTTGGGTGCAAAGATGGTTCATCTCGTTGACATCATGAATGAAAAGCAACTAGAATTAACTCTCAAGGAAATTCCGGAAAAAGAGAAACCATTCATGAAATACCATTTCACAAGTTCCACATCCGAAATCACTCAGAATAAAGATAAAAAACTGGTGTTAAATTGTTTCAAGATCGAATGGGGTGAACCCGAAGAGAATGGGAGAAGACCACTTAACAATATAGATGGTTCAGATTTCAAAATTCCAGTAGATTCTCTAGTAATTGCAGTTGGACAAGCAGTAGATTTTGACCAAATTGATGTTGCTACAGATAATAAACTCGAAAAAGATCGTAATCGAATCAAAGTGAATGAGATTACCTTCGAAACGAATCTTCCAGGTGTATTTGCAGGAGGAGATATTATAGCAAACTCAAAAGCTGTTGCAATAGCAGCAATCGCTCACGGAAAGGAAGCTGCGCTCTCAATTGATCGCTATCTACGGAAAGAGGATATGGTTATGGGAAGAAATAAGCAAGAAAAGATGTTCTTCACTGGACCGAAAAAACCTCCAAAAGATTACTCACTGAAACCCGAAAACCTTGAAGAAGCGACTCAAGAAGTTCAATGGAATTTCAATGAGATTGAAGAATTATTCAATGAAGAAATGGCGGTTCAAGAGGCAAAACGATGCTTAAGTTGTAATCACTTCTGTGAACATTGCCAGGACTTTCCAGCGATCTACTCAGATTTGACAGCAGGAGAAGTAGGTTCACAGAAAGGGTTTACTACTATAGTAACCTGGACTGAGCGTGGAAAAGAAATTCTTAATTCTGCCATTAAGAAGGGATATTTCGAGCAAGGCAAAGTAAATCTAGAAGAACTCAAAGAAGCTATCAACTTGAAATCTCAACGTGAATTAGCCAAATTTGAGAAAACACCGCGGCAACAAGTATTGGATTATATTACAAAGCATGGAACTAGCACAATTAGTGAAATGTCCAAAGAATTAAAAATAGACTCCAAAAAAGTGAGATATGAAGCATTGCGATTATCTCAACTGAATGAGGTCGAAATGCAGGTTGATTCTGAAAAAGGAGAGCCTGTCTTCACACTATCGTGTGATTAATAACAACTAAAAACAAAAATAAAAACAAGGAGATAAAATACTATGAACTTTGATGAAGAATTAGATGCGTGCGGATTAGTGTGTCCAGTCCCTGCACTAAAAACCAAGAAGCAATTAATGAAAATGGCACCAGGTAAAGTATTAAAAGTGATTTCTGATTATAAACCTGCGTCGACATCGGTTCCTCGGGATTTAGCGAAGACTAAGCACAAGCATCTCAGCACCGACTTTGATGAAGATGAAGAGAAATGGTATATGTATTTTGAAGCAGTGAAGTAATGCCTTAACCAATTTCTTTTTTCAATTATTTTTACACTCTCTTTTTTTCGGTTTGCTACTCGCTTAGCCTGTCCAATAGAATTATAAAGATATAAATCTAACTTTGAGCAGAGTGAGTGAAAATGAGCAAAAAAGTCAAATTCATAAGTCGAATAGTTACGATCGTCCTTCTAATCCTATGTTTTCAAGGATATTTAAGTGTCAATACTCCAACCATACTACGTCACACTAATTTACGATCTAGCGGTCCAATCTATACGGGCATTGTAATTGATGCATTAGCAATTACAAATACATCAAATACAGGGAATTGGACGTGGGCAGAGACTCAACCTTGGTGTCGTATTGGTGGAGGGGGAGAATATATTATTGAGGATATGATTATTAATAACACAGCGGGAACAGCCAAAGGGAGTGGTATATTCATCAACAATTCTCACAATGTAGATTTCCGCATAGAGAACTGCACCTTGATGAACATTAACATTATTGGAATTAATCCCTATGGAGCGGGTATAGATATGTGGAATAGTTCACGTGGTGTGATCCTTAATAATACAATAGATCAGACTAGTTTGTATGGATGTGGAATTCAACTACAAGGATATAATTGTTACAACATCACTATTGAACAAAATGAGGTTAAAAATATTGGTCGTCATGCGATATTGATGTATGGAGGAGACGATATCCATGTCAAGAATAATACGGTTACAACTGTGGGGTACAATGGAATTTATTTTTATGAAGG
>JAEOSP010000690.1 GCA_016840305.1 Candidatus Hodarchaeota archaeon | reverse complement strand
GTATTATACCCAATGTATTTTTTCCCAATGGTATGGTTATCATTCTTTTTTTTGTTAGATCCAATCAACTATCTGAACGAACAGCCCTCTATAATATCTCATTTGAAAGATAGAAAACTCAAGATTCCTCTTTCTGTTATGTTAGGTGCTATGATATGTGGTTTCTTCTGGGAATTCTGGAATTTTTGGGCTCCTCATAAATGGTATTATAATATTCCTCTTCTTGATAAGGTTCCATTTGGGACAATTAAGTTGTTTGAAATGCCAATTCTTGGTTATTTGGGATATGCCCCTTTTGGATTAGAATTATATGCAATGTATCATTTTGTGAAATGGTTGCTCAAAGTAAAGTATTAATTCTTAACTACAAAGGAATAAGCATGAAATTCGACCTACATTGTCACACAACCTATTCAAAGCTAGTTGGATCTATTGTTGACTCAAATATAACACCAAAACAACTGGTTGAAATTTCGATGAAAAGAAACTTGGATGGAATAGCTGTAACAGATCATGATACTTTCGATGCATATCCTCTTGTTAAAAAAATGGCTAGAAAAATAGACCCTGATTTTATCGTTATTCCTGGTATCGAAATTGGAAACCAAAAGTTTGGGCACATATTAGTTCTTGGAATAGAAGAATTACCCAATTCAAAAGATGTTGAAGAATCTCTAGATTTTGCAAGACAAAGTGGAGCTACGATAGTATTATCTCATCCATTCACTCCTTTACTCACACTTAGATCTAAATTCAGTTTTGATGAGATGAAGAAGTTTGATGGAATGGAGATTCTGAATAGTTATGATTGGAATATGAATAATGGGAGAAATAAAAGAATAGTTGACTTGTTAAAATTAGGTATAACTGCTGGTAGTGACTGTCATAGACCAAGAAACATAGGTCTCTTTTATACTGTATGTCAAGATCCTCTCAAAGATATAAAAAAGAAGAAAACAAAAGTTGGTGGAATAGATGCTCCTTGGTCTTTCAAGATAGCAGGTCTTTTAGGGCTTGGATTGATTTAATAAATTACACGAAGACTTTATCAAATTCTTTCAAATATTCTCGAGTAATAGTTTCGTCTTCAATTATCAGAATATTTTCATCATTTTTTTCGTCAGCTGATTTTGTTGGGTTGAAAGAGCCTGTTATCAGAGTTTTATTGTCTATGATGAAAACTTTGTGATGCATGATGTATTCATTGTTATCCCACCTTATGTCTATGCCTTTTTCTTTAAGTCTATCAAATTGTGACCATGTTCTACTTTGGAATTTATCTGTAACTCCCTTAACTTCTATTCCCTCATCTTGTTTTGAAATAAGCTCATCAGCTATTTTTTCGTGAGTAAAAGTGAATGTCATGAAATGTATGCTTATTTTTGCCTTGTTCAACTCCTCTATTATTTGTTCACTACAAGAATCTTCTGGGCAGAAATAATTTTCAGTTCTTTTACCATTCAAATAAATTATAGGATATTTTACTTCATTTCCTGATCCAAATTCTTTGTTCCACAATTCTTGAAATTCTGATTCATAGTTTTTTGCTAGATATTCTGAATGGATTATTATCAAATTGTTATCATTGAAATCGTTCCCTTTTTCAGTTGGATTGAATGACCCAGTTGAGATTATTTTTTTATCGATAATGCAGAATTTGTTATGTGTAAGCTGGTTTTTGCCTTCATTTGTGATTGGATTTAGGTCAGATACACTCTCTAAATTATCTTTGTCAACAACCAACTTTACATCTATTTCTTGTCTTTTCAATGGATCAATAATTTCTTCCAAATCTAGATCATAAAATGCACAATGAATTGATTGATTTGCTGATGATATTAATTCTGAAAGATGATCTTTACAATCAGGTGAAAAATAAACTTCTGGCGGATAGGTTTCTTCATATATTGTTTGAACCTTAAGAAAGTTTCCTAAAATATACCGTGATAGAAATATCAATGTTCCTAAAGCCATTATTGAAATAAAATTCTTTAGTTTCACAAAGATTATTCGGTTTGAGAGGTAAAATAAGTTAGAAATTTATCGTATTTTACAGGTGTGGTTTAAATGCAGTTTTTATATCTCGGTATAATTTAGTTTTTGCAGTGCTTTGGTTTGTTCCTAATTTAGAATCT
>JAEOSP010000689.1 GCA_016840305.1 Candidatus Hodarchaeota archaeon | reverse complement strand
TATTAACCTGTCTGATCCTTTCCATTCATCTACTTGCCCATCAATCGTTGGAGGGGTGGTAACGAATGGGATTTCATTCAAAAGGAATGTAGAGGATGGCATATAATCAGTTATCTCAGATATCCCAGTATAAATAGTAAAGGCATCACTTTCGTCCCAGGGAACCCCTAAAGGCGTTGGGCCGAAAAGAAGATGTTCTGGGTAACTAGTGAGACGGAAGCCTATAATGCCATCGGTTAGATTGAACATTTCATGAACGACTCGGTACCGACACGAGAGAGAACTTTGAAATGAATAATGTCCCCAAGAGGTCAGTGCTCCCGTCTCTAGATCTGGTGGTGCTTTTCTCACTTCTAACCAATAGGTTTCATTTTGAACCACCCATTTAATACCTACTACACGGTCTTGACGCCAATAGTGCTCCTCGTATGGATCTCCTTGACTCAAATTCTGCGGAAAGGTGGTCTGCTAGCGGATGTGGAAAAAAATACTGTTTGTCACCACTCCCATCTCGACTGATTCGACATCCATCCAATGACCAGTAAACTCTGTGGTTGAATGAACATATCGCCATTCAGTAGGCGGAGGAACCTTGGCGTTCAACAATACAATATTGTACCCACGGATAAGCGCGGGAATCCCTATGATCGTGGATGTTAATAATATCGCTATAATTATATCCCTTTTTTTCTTAACTGGTGTATCCATCACTTTTTGACCCTAGCTTAAACGGCTACTAAGAAACCATACCTTTCAAAAATCACTGACTATAACTAAAATTGAGTGGTATATTATTTAAAAATTTACCTCCAAATAGTCAATGCAGTAGCACTATAAGTCTCAAGAGCAATAGTACTTGAACTTGCAATAGTATTAAACGATTAAATTTGAAAACGGCACATATATATTAAGAAATAAAGAGATTATTTCAAACGTTGGATCACTGTAGCAGGACAAACCATTGTTACACCTTTTAATTTCTCCAATCTGCTAATAAAAGCAGTAAGGTCATCATTGTTTTTGAACCAGCATTCCATCAAAAAATCATGATCTAGAGAAGTCTGAAATATACTTCTAACTTCTTTCCAACTCTTAATTTTATCAAGAATCTCAATATATGATTCTGCTTTGGCATCAAAACCAATAAATGATGTTAATTCGTACCCAAGTTTACGCTGATCAATTTCGATTGTAAACCGTTTAATTACGCCTTCTTCTTGTAATTTTTTAACACGTTTTCTTATTGCTGTATCGGAAATGTTTAATTCTTGCGCCAATTCAGTCCATTTTCTGCTAGAGTCTTCAGCAAGTTTATCTAACAATTGATCATTAGTTACGACTGCCATTTTAATGATAACCAACATAAATCGTTTGTATTTCGATGCAGGAGAAAATCACTGGTAAGAGAATCTAGTTACAGTAAATTGCATCTGAGTACACTTACAGGTAAATAACTTTAATATTTGAGGGTTCGACATTCGAACCGGGAAGTATATTTCCTCAATATTTCAGATGTTGCATATACAACAGATAACTGTTGTTTACAAAAAGAAGTTGATATAGTATGTCAGAAGAATATTATTTACCTCTTATTGGTGATCCTGCACCAAGTTTTACAGCACAGACCTCTACTGGGCCTGTCAATTTTCCTGAAGATTACAAAGGCAAATGGGTTATTTTATTTTCTCATCCTGCTGATTTTACTCCAGTCTGCACCACTGAATTCGTTGCTTTTCAGAAGAGATATGATGAATTCAAAGCATTGAACTGTGATTTGATAGGATTATCCATTGATCAAGTATTTTCTCATATTAAATGGGTAGATTGGATAAGGGATAATCTCAAGGTTGAAATTGAATTTCCAATTATCGCTGATCATGGTCTGATCGGTAGCATGTACGGAATGATCCACCCAACCAAGAGCAGCAGTACGGTAAGAGCTGTATTCTTAGTTGATCCTGAAGGCAAAGTTCGAACAATAATTTATTATCCTCCTGAACTCGGTCGTAACTTCGATGAACTTTTAAGGATGGTTAAAGCCATTCAGGTATCTGATAAGTTCGATGTTGCTATGCCTGCAGATTGGCCCAATAATACAAGTCTAGGTTTAAAAGACAGAGTAATAGTCCCTCCCGCAAAAGATGTTGCCTCTGCCAAAAAGAGACTTGAATCAAAGGATCATGAATGCTATGATTGGTGGTTATGTCACAAAGAAGTTACTTATTAAAATAATAATAAAGGAAGTTAAACAAAATGGCTTTAATTAGTGAAAAATTTAATGAGGCGTTAAACGCACAAATACAAGAAGAATTATACTCTGGATATCTTTATCTCGGTATGTCTTACTGGCTAAAAGAGCATTCCTACAATAATTTAGGCGAATGGTATTTCCTCCAATATAACGAAGAATTAGCCCATGCTTACAAATTTATGGATTATATTGTCGAAACAGGTGGTAGTGTAAAGCTTCTTCCCTTAGCTGAGCCCAAAATTGACTGGAAAAGTGTTGAAGAAATCGTTAATGCTGGTTATGCCCACGAACAACACATCACTGGTAAAATCAATGAATTAGTTATACTCGCAGAGGAATTAAAAGAATTTGCTCCACGAGAGATGCTCCAATGGTTCATCACAGAGCAGATTGAAGAGGAAGCTAATGCTAGTGAAATGGTTGATCGTCAAAAGCAATTTCACAACGATATGCTCTTTGATCATCATACTCATAGAGTCGTTGAGTCTCCCTCTGAATAGGTTTTTCGTAATAGTTGCTTTTGGGAAGCAACTTTCTTTTCTTTTTCTTATAATAAATCACAACTCTAAATTATCTATCACGTTATGACGTGTAAAATGCGATAGATGATATATAGAAGAGACGTCCTACTTGCTTGTAGAATCATTTATTATTAGTCTGTGAATAGTACCATCCGAATCGTAGAATTAGAATCAGTCCACCAACCAAACAGGCTATATTTATTGGAACGAGCAGAATATCATATTGATATAGATTGTGTTGCAAATAAAAGCTGCTATCGATCAACCCCAAGTATATTAATGCACCACCAGCGGTTATCCCAAAATAAGAAGCAAACAACTGTTGTTTCCATATGCCATACGCAGAGAGGAGTAATAAAATCACTATCCATGAGTCAGGAAGGAGAAAAGAAGATTCAAAAGCCACATAGATCTCATATAACGGATTTGTGGGGCCAATTGACTTCAGAATGTCAGAATACCACCCAATCCAATAT
>JAEOSP010000073.1 GCA_016840305.1 Candidatus Hodarchaeota archaeon | reverse complement strand
CGTGGCTTCAAGGACAGGTCAGAACCCGCCCAGATGCCTGAATTTTCAAAAGTAAATTTCCAATCACCATTGAGTGAATAAAAGTTTCTAGTCCCATTCTCACTATAATCAGGTTGAAAATCAAAAGCTGGGTACACCATACTGTTCTGAAAGGGCACATAGGTACTGTTTAGATATTGGAGCGTCGTCGTTGCGGGAAGATCGCTGTCAGGAGGGCTTATGATACTCGGTATAATAAGAAAGGAAAACACGCTGAAGAGTAGTAAAGAAATTATGCCCAAGGATCTTCGCTGTAGTTTCTTCATAAATCGCCTTTTAGTGATAAATTCGAGGGAGAGGTGTATGTTTAAAGTTTTGATAGAATAGAAAGTTAAGGGTGTCACGCAGATAACAGCGATGATAATTAAGGGGAACACTGCATGAAGCCCATATCCAACATTAGTTTGGAACACAACCCCGATTAACGTAAGAGAAAGAATTATGATTGCAGGAAAGATGAGAACTCCGATCTTTTTAAGATTGGTGACTTTTTTCTTAATAATGAAAAGATACGCCATCCATCCCACTATGAATCCTCCGAATATATAGTATAAGAATCCGAATCCTTCAATATACTGATGTAGGAGGAAGATATTATTCCAGAACACATAGTTTCTTGAAAAGACGGATAGAAGAGATGTAAGCATGTAGAGACCTAGTACCAGACTTATCAATAGTGATATGAAAACGAATTTTGGGAAACCTTTCGGAATCAATTTCTGTCTTTTCAAAAAGGTGGGTAATTTTAATAAAATAATCGCTATCGCAAGTGTGAAAAGTCCTAAAACTGCGAGATACATCCAGTAATGAGATTGTCCGGCCGAATACCAAATATAATCAAGTCGTACGCGCATATTAACAGATACTAAAATAGAAAGAAAAAATACAAAGAAGATACTAATGAGCAGCGTGGGAACAATATTGAGTGGATTATGAAGGATTCTTCGAAATCTTAAACCTGTACCCAACATCAATCCAAGATAGATTACGAATGCTATTATGATTCCAATGAGAATGGAGACATAGTCGAGATCAGCCCCCAATAGGTTTCTAATCTCATTGTTTATCATCCCCCATTGCCTTTCATTCGTTAGGATCAACAGCAAGCCGGTTAACGAAAACCATAGAGAAATGAGATATGGAAATTGTGAGGTCTTAAAGGAAATTT
Source organism: Candidatus Hodarchaeota archaeon (assembly GCA_016840305.1). Next base: position 1,146 of record JAEOSP010000073.1, on the reverse strand, counting down.
GCCTTCTGCGGGGCGTTGCCTCATTAGAAGTTTTCAAAGCCATTAAGCTCACCATGATTTATTATGATCTTTGATGTGCTGTGTGGTTCATTTAAACATTTTTGAGAGAAACATTTTTGAGAGAAAAGAAAAGATGCTGATATGTATTAATTAACATGAGTGTGAAACGTGCCATGGGGTTAGAAGAGACAATTGCAAAAATTATACTTATCGTAATAACAGTGATTGGTGGAGTTCTGCTTACCCTCAAGCAAGTGAAACTTGAAAAATCCGGGCAGAAGTATTTCCTCTTAGGTATAGCAGTATTCGCTTATGTATTCGCCCTAACCCGCGCGATATTCGTATATACAGATAACTTAGGATCCTCACATCCAGACTATCAATTTTTATGGAGACTCGGGTGGGTAATGTCACTGATTGCAATTATAGCTATCGTAGTGGTAATTGAAACTTATATGGTAAAAACGAGGTATGTTTTTACGGTTATTGGAATAATTGGCGTTATTTTAACGATTATTTTGGAACAAGAGCTGTTGAGGTTTGTCAATGCAGGAGTTTCAGGGGTATTGCTAGTGGATCTTGTCGCCGCTTACGTCTATGTAATTATTAAATCGGAGGGGGCACCAAGAATAAAGGCGACCAAGAGCTTATTAGGGATTGCTTTGCTGGCAGGGGGTTTGATAATAGATGGATTTTCAACCCAATTGTTTAGTGGAATGGATATGAGCTTGCTCGGAGTTAGTCTAATGGTTGTAGGTCTGGTCTTATATTTCGTAACGCTTTACAGAGACTAATAAGGTAATTTTACCCATTTTAGATTCGTATCGGAATGTTTTGATCCTTTAGAGCTGTTGTGTTGATAGTGATTTTAACCGCACCTGCTTTTAAAATGTCCTGAATATCTTTTAGATTGATCTTAAAAAAAGCTAGTAAGAATTGTAATCAAATTTATTTCGCATCTCGAACCATTAACCACATTGGTACATTCAAATCTGGAAGTGTTACTTTTTTATGAACATAAAATCCATACTTTTCATAAAGTGGAACATTACCTTCTGCTTGAGTCTCCAAATATATAGATTTTCTTTCTATTTCAGCTTTTTCTATAAGTGCTCTTAATAATTTTCCTCCAAAACCTTTTCCTTG
>JAEOSP010000688.1 GCA_016840305.1 Candidatus Hodarchaeota archaeon | reverse complement strand
TTGAATCAACCCTATGTTCCCATAAGGGACCTACTAGCTGCCTGGAACTCTTATATTCTCTCACCTACATCTACTCCTGAAAATGATTTTATCGAAATTGAAACAGGGAAATTAGTTGGAACGGGACCTTTCATTCTTGATTCTTGTGATGTAAATACTTATGGTTACAGTCTAAAAACAGATATGCATGCTAATCCAGAGTATTGGGGTGGTAAACCCTCTCTCAATAAAGTTAGTTTTGTTTATTCAGATATGTTTGAGAGGATTAATGAGATGCTCTCTGGTGAATATTTTTTTTGCGAACACAACTCATATCCTGCTTATGGTGGTGACGACATACTTGAAACTTACAGGAATAATCCCAAAATTAATGTCCTTCCAAAAGAAAATTTAGGTATCTGGTATATTGCATTAGATAATTCTATCTTTAATATCACTATGAGAAAAGCAATTTCATATGCTTTTAATTATACACATTTTACTGAAGAAATTCATGGAGGGCATTCTGAAAGATTAAAATCTCCATTAACACCTAGGATACGATATGCTAATTGGGAAGATTTCAATATTCCTTACTATAATATTACCCATGCACGCAAAGTCTTAAAAGATTCAAATTGGCCAGGAACAGAATTATTAACAGTAAATAATAATATATCTTACGGAAATGAGTGGGAATTATTATCAACTAGCCTAACTCCCCTTAGTACTTACAATTTTTCAGCTGTTCAAGGATCTTGGGGTCAACCACGGACTGCAAACATTTTTGTCGAAAATTTAAAACAAATTGGAGTAAAAGTAGATATTATAAATATGACGATTGTTCCATGGTGGAGTAAAATGGAAGATGGTGAACTAGGATCCTATTTAATTGGTTGGGTTCCTGCTTTGTTGGATCCTGTTGAAATTATCAATCCTCTGTTCTCTAATAAAACAAACGCACAAGGAAACTATTTTCACTTTAAAGATTCCCTAATTCAACTATGGCTTGAGCAAGCTACTCAAGAATTTAACACATCCATAAGAGAACAAAATTATTATGATATTCAAGCACGTTTAATTGAACTCTGTCCTGTTATATGGCTGGATTATGATATAAATTACCATATTTGGAACTCTGAAATAAAAGGAATACCATTTGGAGGAGCTCCTTTAAAATTTAAATTAAAAAATGCTTATCTAACCTGATGGGATACTATAAAGATTCCATTTAAAATTTCCAGTATCCTCTGGTTTATATAAGGAAAAATTATAGTGAGTTTGTGCTGGAAAATCATAGGAACGAAAATATTGCCCTATTTGTGGTGAAGATAATCCATCATTTTCAAATCCTGAATGACGATTATCTGCTTGGTTACCATAATCTGGTTTATTGTAGAGTATAAATTGAGCTCCAATATTTAGTGAGTCATCTACATAAATTAATTCTATAATTCCTGATGTGGTAACTCCGATTCCAGTTACATTTGTACCAATATCACAATCTTGAAGTATATTAATTAGGGTATCTCCGAAATCATTAATAAATGTCAATACACTATCTTGAGAATATTGAATGTGGTTAGTTTTGAATAATATATCTCCATCTTTCACAATTCCAGTGATATTCCCTTCAACATGACATTTGTAGAATTCATATTGAATATCTCCATTGGAGATATATGTAAAAACATTTCCAACCGAAGCTCCAAAGGGCACATACAAATTTAAATATCCAGATTGTAAATTAACATTAAAGTCGCAATTTATACTTGCTTTGATGGACATTACAATCTGGGCTTTTTTTATTAATGAGAGTATATCTTGTAACAGAAAATCATCCTTTAGAATTAAAGAAAAATTTAACTTACTACTTGTTTCTTGCCAACCAATATCAAAAAAATCTAAAACTTCTTTTCCCTTCAAATCATAACCACCCATTTCTATGCTCAAATCAATTTTAACCGAATAAGCCACTGGTTGAGTAATATAGATAATTTCAATATTCCCTATATCAGATTCTATGTTTATTTCTTCCACTAAAGAAGGATTATCCTTGAATGATTCATATGGGTTGGAATAAACAAGTGTGTCAAAAGGTAAAAGAACTTCTGAGAGGATAACGATAGGAATGGTGCTGATTAATATGATACTGAAGCAAATAACTACAAAAACTAATCTTACAATTCTCATTGTCATTTAGAATCCTCAGACGTTAAATGATTTTATGAACCTCTAATTAAGAAAATAGAGCATTATTCTATTTAAACTAAATCTTTAGATAAAAATTAAAGTTTTTAACATATTCGAACTTTATCAAATCTTTCGAATGTATATCTAAAAATTGATCTAA
>JAEOSP010000687.1 GCA_016840305.1 Candidatus Hodarchaeota archaeon | reverse complement strand
TAAAACGTTTATTACTTTCCATGAATCCCGCAGATTTATACCATTTTTTTTCTCGACCGGTTATCTTGTCAAACGGAATTTCCAAAATATCTATGCTCTTACCATCAAGCCATTCTTCTAGTTGGCTTAAAAATGCACCATTTTGTTCACAAAGTGGGGAGTAAACCACAACTATAGATTTCATTGGTTAATTCCTCGCATAAAGTCGTCTATCCCTAGCACTTTAAATTAATTGATTATATTTCCTTCAGATGATTTCTTTCATGATATTCAATATGTCTAAATAGGATCAATTTTTATTACCTCAATTATATGGAGTCTATAAAAAATAGTAAACAACATATTTGCTTTACAATACCCGAGAGAAGAGAAAAGGCGTGATAGATTTTTCAGCAATCATATTTGATATTGACGGTACGTTATTGAACTCGCAAGGTCGTATCTTAGACACCACCCGGTATGCAATACATAAATGTGCCCAAAAAGGCGTTGTTTTTTATGTAGCAACAGCGCGTCCTAAACGGCTCGTTTTTCGTCCATTAGAGATTCCCCACGAAGAAATAAATTTTCTTACTCGGGGAGGTGCTTTCTATAATGGTGCTGTAGCGATTGATGAGTCATTTTCCTATTACCGGCATTGGTCTATTCCTGCAGAGACGGTACACTCAATAACTGATGATCTTGAGGATACCCTGCCAGATCTTAACATCGCGATTCAGAGCGAAGACAAATATCATAGTTATAGACTACCAATGGATGATGCTACGATCGCCTTATGGGGTTTTTCACGAGATGAACTTCTTTCTTTTTCACAAGCACGTAATCAATCGTGTTCAAAAATTGTTGTATGGCATGAAACAGAAGACCTTTCGGAAATATATGCTGAAATCCATGCCCATTATGCTGAGAAGACGAATATATTCATTACGGACTCTTTTCGCTGGATTCAAATAATGGATCGTAATGCAACTAAAGAAAACGCACTTCTCGAACTTCTATCAATAAGAAACATTCCTCCCCAAGAGGTTGTTGTATTTGGTGATGACATACCAGATATGGGGATGTTTAAGACATTCAAGTATTCAGTTGCTATGGAAAATGCTCCAGCTGCGTTAAAAGAAACAGCGACATTTATTACTCGCAGTAACAATAATGATGGGATTGCATACGCTTTAGAAAAATTCTTCGGTGTTTTATAGATCTAGCTGAGATACAAACAATTCTTACTAAATGATCTTGAATCAGCTAATTGGATTTCCTTTCATCAAAAGCTCCCCTACTTATGTGCGAGCGTATTGAGATCTAAATCCAAATGGCTGTGAAGCGGTTTTTGATATTGATTTTTCGTTAATACTTTTTGGATAATAGCTTGACGTCGCCTAGAGAACTTATCTGTGCCTGTGGTTCGTTTTAAGCTTCTTTTACATGCAGGTATAGAATATTGTAATTCTCTAATTGCTGAGGGAAGGTTAATCTCAGAAAGTGCTAATAATGTGTAGTAGAATGGGAAACCATTCCATCGTCCTTTACCATCACGCCGCTTTTTCAATACCTGAATATGATTCTCTAACCGTTGTTCAGAATCTTCGAGTTTACTGACAGTTAAATACCGCATAAATCCAATAGCAGAATGTCTGCATTCACCCATTGCACAATACTCTGCAGCATAGCATGATTGGAGCATCCAACGATTGGCATACACAAGTGTAGCTTTTACTTCATCAGAAGATATGTTTGAGAGTGCTAATACTCTTGCAGCTTCTTGTGTAAGAATATTTCTTCTTGCGAGTTTTGTTTTGAGTTTTTCCCCCGTAAAAAGTCGAGTTTCCGATCGATAGTCAGCTGCAGTGACAATAAACATACCCGCTGATTTCCCAGATTTATTCTGTTGTTGACAGATCCATGTAACAGCTTCAATCATTTGAGTTTTCGACATAGGATAATTATAAAACAGTGCTTCATTAATTAAATCAAGTGTTTCAGCCAAATTAGTCTCAATAATCATCAAATCCCCCTCCTTCTATTATTCATCCATTTTTAGAGCTTGCTTGATTTCTGTTATTGCTTTTCTCTCTAGTTCGTGGACTTCTTTCAGTAATTCCTGTTCTCGTTGTCTAACTTCTTTCGTCCAATCATCCTGTGTTTTTCCTGTCCACGGACCAAGAAACATTTCTTTAGTTTCAAACTGTGATCCCAAAAGTTTAACTTCTTGTTGGTATAATTCTGCTGCCTTTTCAAGTGCTTCTTGACCTTTCTTATCTAAAAGTGACGCGTTCTTCTTTAGAAATGCGACAGCTGCATTTCTAGCATCAACAAGACAATCGAAGACCCACCAATTCGCAAAAAGCATCTCTTGCATATTCTTCTTATCTAGTCCAAAGGTTTCAAACTCGCCTAATCCTTTTATCCAGTCAGAAAAAGCTGCATCACCGAAATAATATCTATTATCATCTTTAGGACCTCGTTCACGTTTCCAGTTCTGTACCGCAGTTTTTAGAGCTTCTTTTAATGCTTCTTGGGGTGAGGGGGCTTGTTTAAAATCTTTTAGGAACATAATGAATGGTCCCGCCTCAG
>JAEOSP010000072.1 GCA_016840305.1 Candidatus Hodarchaeota archaeon | reverse complement strand
TTATACTCTGTGAAACTGAAAATTTACCTGCTGGGACTTATAATGTGACTGTATCTTGGACTTCCAAATCTACAGTGAATAATCCTGTTGGAACTAATCAATTACAACTTTCATCCACGTATCAAAAACCCCAACGAACTTTATGGGTTCAAGAAATTAAAGGTTAGTTTATTAGTTATTTTTAATATGAGGGGGTTTTTCCTTACTTTTTTTATAAATTGCGGTATTTGAAGCCTAATTAACCACAGAGATTTTTTTCTACAAAAGTGGGAGTTTTGCGTTGTTTATATTGGAAAAAGAACATATTCGGGTATATATTTTTCTTATCTAAACCACCCTTTTACGGAGTTCAGACAACTAATAAGACTTAAGTCATGAATTTTTGATTATTATTCTGTGAAAAGGTTCATCCATTCTTCTTCAGTAAAATATGTTCTTGACTCACCTGAGACACATCTTTTTCTTATGAATCTATCTTTTTTTGATTCTCATCACGTAAGTGCATCGTTACAGGGTGATGGGATCCTCATTAGTACAATTAAAGCATTCAGGTCAATTAAAGGACTTGATCTATTAACTCCTCATGATTTCATAAATAAGTACTAAAAGCTGGAAAAAGGATTTTATCTTAACCAAATCAAGAAAGGAGGGGAATCAATTAATTTATTGTGAGAAATATTTTATCACATTTCTATTGAATAGTTAAGGTCAATTTTTATTTGAAACATTGTTAGATTTTACTCTATTCAATAGCTAGCTTTAACAATTATAATAAATGTATATTATCCAATGATTTTGTAAGATTAATGGATACGTGATAATTCAAAAATTGTTGATAAATATGAACCATTCTAGGGTTTTAATTCTTGTTTTTATTATCTTTTGTGGAGTTCTCACGCCTATTCTTAGGCATGGTAGTGAGTGCACTCAAACAGAAGATAGCGTCCTTCCACTACTTAAAGACACCTTAGTTTCTAGTAATTCGGCATTAATTCTTACAGGAAAATATAGTCATCAAGAGATTGATTCAGATAATGATAGTTTGATCAATTGGTTAATTTTTTATGTTGAATTCAACGTAACTGTTGCTGATATGTATTATATTCTCTTTGGAATTATTCCAACTGAGTTTGAAAGTAGTAGATCTAGTAAAATTACTGTAAACTGGACTCCTGGATTATACAATATTTCCGCAACATATGACGCAGGTGAGATGGCTTACTCCAAACAACTTGTGAGTTCCTACTATACTGGTTATATCCTTTGGGGAACAGTCCCTTCTCAGTATTCTCAGACAATATATCCAGACTATATTACTCGTATTTACAATTATACTGAATTTGATCCCCCCTCAGCTTTCTTCACTGGTAACTACTTTGATGAAGGAGTAGATACTAGTGGAGATGGATTATTTGATTTTCTAGCATTCATTTGTGAAGTCAATATTACAGTTCCAGGAACCTACAGTATTTTTCTAGGTATGGAGGAAGCACAAGACAGATATTTAGATGCTGGTGATCTTCCGATTTATACTAACTCACTCCTCTCAGGGATTTACAATATTACTTTTCTTTTCCCCTGTATCGAATTATATGTAAATCAATGGAGTACCTATTTTCTCTATTCTTGGGCAGGAATTATTGACATAATAACACAATCATCTCTAGGTGAAGCCTATTCTGTTTATACAACCCGTATATATAATTATACAGAATATGGGCCATGGGCAGAAATTATTGGGTCTGTATCTGATATTGGAAAGGATACAGATAATGATAGTTATTTTAACGAAGTTGAGATAAAATTCCGAGTTAATATCAGTGTGGCAGAAGAGTATGAATTTTGGTTGAGTTGTTATTCCTTAATTGGATCCTATTCTTGGGATCTGACAACTAAGCAAACCCTTTCTAAAGGTATTCACTCCATTTCTGTCTCCATTCCGATAGAACAATCAGATTTAGCATACCCCCAGCATATTAATACTTCTTTCATTATAACTTCAATCTCCATAGAAAAACCAAATCAAAGAAAGAATACACTTGTTGATAAATTGGTGGGGCCTTTCGCAACTCAAACATACACCTATAATGAATTTGATGATCCATATGATACTCTAAGCTCCACCACTTACTCTACAGTTGTTAATTTTTCTAGTTCACTAACTCATCCAACCATCCATGAAAATAAAACTACAGAAACAACTAATTCCATAGCTAACTTGCAATCTCCAGGAATGACTCTCGTTTCCCTGTTACTCGCTTTAATAGTCTTTATTGGTTATCGTAAGTTTGAATGATAATTGTATCCTTCAATATAAAAGGATTCAATTCGTCAGGTGAGTAACTAGATCCATTCCCTCTCCTTTTTTTTAGAATTTGATACATTACCTTTAGCTCTTTAAATAAAGGTTTTTTCTATCTGAGATTCCTTGTCGTCAAACCAGCCAAATCAGAAGAACAAATTTCTAGAAAGTAGAAACACTTCGTACTTTTCTCTCATTATCTACTGTTTTATTCCTTTTCCTTTAAAAAAACCAAGATTTAGTGCTAATTCAGTTGTTGTCCAAACTTTAAATAAAGATTGTGATTCAAAATCTCTATCGTTCGACCAAATACCATCAGCTGTCAAAGCAAAGGCAACAGCAATGAAAGGAACATCTTTAGGATCTTTTTTCCCAATCAATTTCGCTGCTTTTGTATAATGATTCCACCAACGTGATTCAGGTTTTGTTTCTATATTTTTAATAAGGACATCGAGTATTTGCTGAATATCATCTTTTGGGAGCTTACTCTTAGTAGATATTATACCTATATGGTTTTCAATTTCATTGAATGTAATTTCAGGAGTTACAAGCTTAATTCCTGGGAATAGTAACATTTTTCGGGTTAACCCCTCCCGAATAAGTGCGGAAATAATGATATTTGTGTCAATGACCAGTTTCATTTATTTTTTGACATCCTATTCTGATTGATATTTGGATAATTTATTTACAACCTGGGTGTCAATCAGATCACTCAACTCTCTTACATCATCATCAGTTAAGAGACTTTTCGCAGTTAATTTGTCTAATAATTCTAGCTCGTCTAGGTATTGCTGGATTGCTTTCCGAGCAATCTCGCTCCATCGGATTTCTGGATGATTTTTAAGTTTCTGATACAATTCTTCAGGTAGAGAAAGTGTAATATTCGCCATTGTTATCACATATTTATGTGAATTCACAGTATTTAAGCTTTTTCCTAGAGATAAAATGTCGTAAAAGGCTGGTTTAGGTTACAAAAGTATATACCATGGTATATACTTTGCTTCAAGAAGAGATATTATACCTTCTTATAGCTCCAAGAGCTAGAATGAATATGCAGAAAAATCCAGAAAT
>JAEOSP010000071.1 GCA_016840305.1 Candidatus Hodarchaeota archaeon | reverse complement strand
CATGAGAAATTGCTAAAGCACTTGAGATAGCAGCGGGTATGATAAATAACTCTTCTCCTAAACCCTCTTTCCCGCGTTCAGCTCCATAGATGGGAGATCCGTCGCTGGTAGCTATTAAAACTTGGTTAATATTACGATCTTCATTAAATAATTTATCAGCAATTGCTTTGATTTCTGGAATATCTTTCATCTAAAAGTCCTCATAAAAGAAAATTTACCTGCATGTTTCGGGTTAATGAAATTTAAAAAGATAGCTCTTCACAGAAAAAAAAATGGAGGCAGACTATCACAATAATATTCTGTTTCAAGGATTAGAAATGAAACGTGGAGAAGAAAACAACAGTCTTTCATCTAATCAATAAAAAAAAGAGGGGAAATTATTCTGAGTTATTTTCTACTACTTGAGGTTCTGCCTCTCCGTAGAGTAATTGGGAATAAGCTTCTTTTTGATCTTTCTGATCAATGTTTAAGGCTTTATCAGTTTTCTCAACTGAGGCAATAGCACTTGATTCCATTTCTAGCATGGCTCGAATAGCATCGACATTCTCTGGAATCGGAATGGATTCCATATGAACATCATAGATCAGATACAGATTGTTATTTGCATCTGTACTCAGAGTTTCTTCCCAAATGAATACTTCAGGACGATCGTATCGGGGTCTTCCTAGATCACGGAAATATTCTACCAATTGAGCTGAGTCAAATAATCCATGTTTTCCCGGTTCAATCAATATCCGTGGTGTTCGTTTAAACAATGCGATGACATCGTCTCTGTTAGGACTACTCTCAAGAGTTACCCTCAGCATATGAACGTGAGAAAGAGTCCACGAACCTGCAATAGCTAGAGAATGAATTTTATCTTGAAAACTGGGCATTACTGTAACTAAATCTGGTCCATGATGCGAAACGCCTAAAACAGGTGCAATAGCATTAATGGGGCCTCTGTTCGTACGTGCTGGGTCGCTTGCTCTCCGCGCAAGTGCAACAAAGGCATCTGAAACACCATAAGTATGAGCTAATGTGGATATAATTCGTGTGAGAGCAGTTGTATTGCAAGAAACAACACGTGTTTTATCGACGCCAAGATGGGTATAATAGTTTCCGAAAGTACTGAAACTACGGTTGACTAACCCATGCTTTTCGCCTCCTTGAACAATACTTTTTACATTTTCAGCTTCATAAAGAGGAAAATTCTGCTGGGGAACCCCTGAAGGAGTACAATCAATAAAAATATCACATTGTTTAGCCATATCATCCAGATACCCAACGATTTCATATCCTGCCTCACGCATTTTAGGTTCAAAATCTGGCACGCTACAGTAAATGGGATATTTCCTTTCTACAGCAATACGTAATCGAACATCGGAGATGATATCAGCTACCCCAATGAGTTTCATATCAGATTGAGCGGCTACTGCATCAGCTACTCGTTTTCCAATCACTCCATAACCAACAACGCCTACGTTTGCTTTAGTTTTAGCCATTATCATTCACTCCCAGCTTTTGCAAGCGAAGTCAGAGCTTTTTTGCCTTTCTCTGTCAAGTAGAACATTCTCAACACCGATTGACCAGCAACTTCGATATTCGTCTGTCCTAGGTAATCTAATGTCTTTCTTACAACAGCCACGTCGTGATCGACGTAATTCGTTGCTTCTAACCAACCTAAGGATAGGAGAACTTTTTCTAATGTTAACCCACTTTTTTCTTGAATCTTTTTATAGGGTACGCCGCGGATTCCCGCAGTTGTGTGAAACCCGCGAAAAAATTCCGCAGGATCGCCTAATGTAAGGATGACCTTTATTTGATCTTGATTTAGCTCGTTAATATCTACCATTATTTAACGCCTTTATCAGTATGGATTGAATAACGCGAATTAACCTTTCTTTAACTCAACTTCGTATGTATTATCGAAATGGGTGAACAAAAGTCATAACAGGCCTTTCGTTTTAGCGTCATTACACTAGATCTGTTTGAACAACAGTTAAGTCTAGAGTCAAACAAACACCTTTTCTAATTTCACCTAACATAATCTGTTGTAATAATGAAGGTAATTGTAGGTAAAGAAAAGATCCCATAAATTCTCGGAGTATAATATACTTATTACGCTTTTAAACCTTTAGGGGTTAATGAAAACACACGAACTACCTTTTGACCAGCGATTTCAACGCTAGAATGTCCTAAATAATCAACGATTTGTCT
>JAEOSP010000686.1 GCA_016840305.1 Candidatus Hodarchaeota archaeon | reverse complement strand
TCCGAGAATGCGTTTAATATTTCCACGATATCTATCATCATAACCTAAGAAGAACCCTAAAGTAGGTATAAGGATTACTGAAAGAACTAATCCAACAATAATTAGAACAGGTGAGATTATCTGAAAATTATCCAAAGTATCTGATCCACCAGTACTAACTAGTTCAGTATTATTGTAAAAATTCCATTGACCAAAGAAAAATGTTTCATACTTGTATGTGTTTACGCCAAATGTCCAATTTCTCGTTGTAAATGGGGTGTAAATTATTGCTATACTACATGAAATCATTATTGCTAAAATTACTAATCGAATAATAGTTTTAACAATGGAATTTTTATTTGACATTGAACCTCACTCGTTTACTTTATACACATGTATAATTATTTGTTTTATTAAGTATTATCAATTTTTCTTAACTGATATATCCTATTCTTCTTTCTGTTTTTCATCAGACATGAAATCTTCAAGAGTTACACTCGGCTTTTCGTTTGCTAAGGAAGGAAATATTTCTTGCCAAAGTACAGCTACAGCTTCCAAATCATTTGTCTGTAAGACATTCATTACTTTTTCACTGAAACTATTTGCAACCAATATTCCTCTTACCTTTATTTTCTCAACTTGCTCAAAGTATTCAACATATCTTTTCAATTGATGAGCATCTGCTGGAGTAGCCGCACGTTTCTTCACTTCTACAACTATGATATTCCCTTCACGATCAACCCCTCTTAGATCAAGAAAACCAAATGGTGTATCATATTCTCGAGTAGTAGGTTGAAAATCTTTGTCGATTATCTCTGGATGTTCATATAAATAATCTGAGAGATCTTTCTCGGAACCATATATACTAAGAGAAGCTGAATCATAAGCATCATATAGAGTTGCTTGATAAATTTTATCAAAAATAATTTCTAAAGTTTCTTTGGTCTTTGTTCTGTATGATTTAACTGTGAGTTTCTTGTTTTCAAAGAGATAATTTATTTTACCTGCTCCAGAAATCTGCCAGTTCATAGGTTTCAGACCTTTTGGGCCATGAAGAATAAGAGTTTCATCTTTTTTTATAAATAATAACCTGTCACCATCAGGAAGATATGATTTAATCCTACCATCAAATATCGCAATGCATGATCCAAAAATAACTACCATTTTATTTGAAGATTCATCATTTAGTTGTTTTACTAGTCGATCGAATTTTTCTGGAAGTGTTTGAGTCTTATTCATAGATGCATGTTCCTGTGAAGGTTTTACTTTAAAGCTGATTCCTTTTTATTTATATAAATAATCTGGATTCCTAGTTTTTAGAAAAAGCTAATAAAGAAAAATATTCTTTCTTATTCAATTGAGAATGGATGTAATCTTTAAATTACTGTAGACCGTTCTTATTTGGGTGTGATTATTGATGGCGAAGAGTTCTTACTTCAGAAAAATCGCTTGTATTCTTGTTCTAATCACATTTGTAATTTCCATCTTCTCAAGTGCTAATTTTTCAAGTTTATTACTAAGCAGTGGGAAGAAACCAATAGAGGATATTTCTGAACCAATAAGAGAGCTTGAGAGTGATTTAGCCATTGATGAAGCACCAACCACTATGGATTTTGAAAGTAATGACACTGTGTTTGGAGAAGGTATACATTTAGCACCAAGTGATCTGAGTAGAGATTTCTATTCTGTTGCAGAAGGAACAGATGGACGATTACATTGTATTTGGAAGCAACAACACACTCAACATGGATTATCATTATATTATTCCTATTCTAATGATAGCAAAGGCAATAATTGGAGTTTATCTGAATTACTATTTCGATTTGAAGAGAACTTTCAAACACCAAAAATAGCTGTAGATAATAATGACAATATACATATTGCCTTAATTGTAAAGAGGGACGAATACTCTCGAGTCTATTATCTTAATCATTCTACTAATAATTCTACAAAGGTGTTAGTACCTGTTTATACATCAAATAGCTCTGACTTTACCAGTTTAAAAATTGGAATCTCTCATAACGATACAGTGAATATTGCTTGGGTCACAAAAATCGAAACCAGTACAGCATTCACTTGGGATAGTTTGATTCATTTACAAAGAAAAAATATAACTTCTAATGAATGGTTGCCAGAAGCTTTGGAGCTACATAGTGAATCAAATCCAGATATAATCGATATATCTGCTAATTATAATTCCTTACACATATGTTGGTCGAATAATTCTGATTTTAAATTTACCCAATCTGTATCTCATATTTTCTTTAATGAAAGCACTGAAGCTTGGA
>JAEOSP010000685.1 GCA_016840305.1 Candidatus Hodarchaeota archaeon | reverse complement strand
ACATAGGCGAGGAAAGACCCGGCTTGGGACGCAGGTGCATCCATCACAGGTGCTAAGTTGTAGGGTGCACCGATTTGCCGCATCAGCGATTCCATGTCAGTGAATGATTTGCAATTAAGAATCCATAAATCGAAGTTCCCAATGTAGGTAATTCCATCACCGATAGGTATGCCAATCAGTTAGCTAACTGATTGGACCTCTAAATTCTCTTGGAAATCATGTAACAAATGACAATATGAAGAAAATCAATTCAAGAAGTGAAAAATTGAAACACAAAGTTGAGGAAATGCTCATGTAACTTGATAAATTATTCAGACATTTCACTTGATATATGCAATCGATCATAATCTCAGACTTTGTATAAAAATTGTAATATTTTACTGGTAAATGTGGGTGGGGATCTCACTCCCCGCATCAATTTTAACTTCCATTAAGACAAGACTTTGAAATCAGCTTTGTTATCGATCGATTAAAAATGACAAAATGAGGAATGATTAGTTAGGTAGTTGATGCAAAGAAAAAAAGAAATTTAGTAAAGCTTTTCCCGTCTAGCTAGAGCTAGCTAGCTACCATTTCCGCCATTTGCCGCCTTCGTAACAGCCTATGTGTGGCGCTTCAACTTTCATCCATTGACAGTTCATGCACGTCTCTTGTGGGTCTACGTATTTCTTTAATTGTAGATGCTCTGTTTTTCTGCTATCTAGTTCGCAATATTCTTTGTACGCATCTCTTGAAAGTTGGTCAGCTTTTGTGTTCTGTTCCCGAGGAACCCATTTAAAGGATGAATTTGGAAATTTGGTTGAGAGACGTTTCGCTCTCTTCCAATAGAAAACATAAAACCCTTCATGAACCTGCCATTTGTCGCTCATTTGATTGATTAGCAGTTGTGAATCGGAGTAGATAATGATCTGCTTGTTTTGTTTACCTAGATGGAGGAGAAGTTGTAATGCTGCTATTAGGCCAGCGTACTCAGCAACGTTATTTGACATAGCTTCTCCTCGTCCAACGAATCCAAATCCCGTTTCGTTTACATCCTCCTCAAAAACGTATCCGTAGGTAGCTATACCCCCGGGATTGGACAGTTCACAAAGGCCATCAATGTAAACTTCAATCATATTCAATTCCAGCTATTACATGAACTATCTAGCTAATTCCATATTATTACGAATGAGTTAATTCATTTTATTGACAAATTAATCGATCGAAAAATTCCTACCTTATGAAACCTAATCGCTAGCTCAGCAAGATAATACTTTAAGATTAACTGTATCATAGACCTCCTTTAACCTCTCAGTGCTGTAATCAGTATAATGCCATGCTAATACTGATTTCAGGGTTCCTTTTTACAACGAATAATATGGCTTCATTCAGTTAAGTTTAAATAATTACAGAACCTTCTTCAGGCTTCAACGTACATCAAGATATTGTTTCAAGATTTTTATTTGAAAAATTATTCTTATGTATAGCTTCTTAAGTCGAGGTGAAAAGTAGATGAGTTTTGAAAGACGAAGTTTCGGTCCAAGGAAAATGCATAAGGCAGTCTGCTCTGATTGTCATCAGGAATGCGAAGTCCCCTTTATACCAACGGAAGGACGACCAGTCTATTGTCGAGAATGCTATCGAAACCATAGGCGATATTAATCGTCGATTCCGCTGAATTAATCAACAGATTGAACTTCTTTTTTTCCTTTTTTTACACCTTCTCACCAAAGATAATTTTAGATTAAAAAAATTTATCCTTTTTCTAGATTTCATAATGTTTGTCGTCGTGTCATAGGTCTGTTTACTCAATCAATCCATCAATACTTTACCCGTAAACGTGAATGGGAATCCTACTCCTCGCACCAAGAGCGCTGCCTATTTACTGTTCTAAAGAGTGACGGAAACTACACAACGATCCGAAACTCACTTTTTCTTGAATGAGGGCTTTGGTGACTCAGGCAGGGAAAGGTAGAATCAACTGTTATTGAAAATATTCGAAAACTCAAACGAGTAGAGAAAGCAAGTTATCACTTAATTGTTCTAGGTTTTTTTGGCAGCGTTACTAGGTTAGAGGTGTATGGTTCCGGGATTATCACAGTCGTTTCGGGCATCGTAGACTTGAGAATACTTTCGAACTCTTTATTCTGATCTACTGTTCCATGGATGGTGACTACTACGCTTGGTTTAAGATCTGTGGTCGTGTTAAAAGCCTCTTGGGGGGAGGCTGTTGGCGATGGGCCCCCAGTTGGGAGGAATGCCAAGTCTGATGGGTAATCCTT
>JAEOSP010000684.1 GCA_016840305.1 Candidatus Hodarchaeota archaeon | reverse complement strand
TTGGTAGCCCGGAGGAGACCAGAGCATATGCTCGCATATACCCGCTCCATTTTTATTTTAAAGATTAGATGATTTTTTTCTATATTACTCAAAAGTCCAATCTGTTATTTTACCATGCCAGAAAAATTCGTGGACTTCAGCTAGACATGTAAATTTATAGCTCTCTTGTATTGCTTTACAAATATCATTGAAAGCTAAATATGATTCAGAAGATTTAACAGGTTTCATATGATTTTTGTTTATGCAATTTGAATTAACAATGCCTTCATATACATTATCGTGATAGATGATGTACTCACCATTATAAGCTACAGCTAATAAAGACGTACCAAAGAACCAACTAATGTTTTTTAATTCAGTTATTGATTCAAGTTTCTCTTTAACTGTTTTATCTTTGAGGAAAAGATCGTCAAGTGCTTTTTTAATATCTGATATTTTATTATAATTTAAAATATTAGATAATGCTCTTCTACGCATCCTTCCAAGCATAAAATATTGTTCAAACAATTCATCAAATTCTTTTCTGAAAGATTGTTCGTCTAGTTTTAATAGTCTGTTTTTCATAACTCTTGGAACAGTAATTTCCGCAATTCTCCGACTTACTACATGTTTGAAATAATGTGATTTTCTAAATTTATCTATAAGGAGTTTAAAATCAGTAAGATTTGATGACATCTAATAATCATCACTAATATTTTCAATAATATATAAAACAATTTACATCTATCATAATTTAATTATCTTATAGTATCAATGTAAAAAGGGAGAGGGACGTCTTTGGAGGCAGAAAAAAAGCTTCAAGGAGCCAAATATCATCTCAAGCGAATGGAAGAGATATATCCTAAAAATCAAGATGAGTTTACTTACGAGTTAGAGGCTTTCCTTGGAAAAGCTAGAAGTGTACCTGATTTCCTTCTTGAAGATTTCAATATTAAGTATTCGCTTGGAATTGGGTTAGAAGAGTATATGGACGCCAAACGTTTCAAAAAACGAGCTAAACAATTTAAGAATACTGAAGCGTTGAAATTCATAAATTGGTATGGAAAAAAGATGAGTGCCTTAAAATCTGATCCCATTGGTAAACTATTTTTCGATAAGAGACGTGTTTCAATGCATAGAAAGACCGTTAAACCTGATCACACTACAGTAAATATTGTTGCTACCATTTCACTTGAACTTGTTACTCAAGTATTTGATAAAAATGGAAACCTTGTTACAGAGCATAGAAAACCTCCAAAACAACAACCTAAAGAATCGCCAAAAATTAATTTATTCTTCAGTGAATATGATAAGGAAAACGTTCTTGAAGCAAGTAATAAATTTCTCGATATGATGAGATTATTTGTTGAAAAGGCAAAAAAAACAATTTATGTGAATTGATACTGGCTATTTTTTACTTCAGTTCAGTTAACTATCTTAACTCAAGAAATTATTGAAGTTTTACCATCCAAGATATATGAATAGAACATATAGGATATAATATATTATCATTGGGGAACCTCCAATTAAGGTAACACCTAAAATTAATTTGACATAATAATTTTTTATTCTATTCAAAAATCTAATTTTGTACAAATAACCTATTAAAACAATATTTGACATAAATCCAATAAAATAAACAATAGTATTACGGGTTCTTACCCAATCAAATTCTTGACCTAGCAAATATCATAACAAATCACCTGGCACAAAAATCCCGAAGTAATTTGCAGTGTAAAGAGAAAATTGTAGCATAACTGAAAAGACAATTAAAACTAATTCATTAGTAATATCATTTTCACTATTTAAGTCATAATATAATTGTTCAATCATAATACATACGCCCTCGATTTTAAAAAAATATGACTTTTTTCAAACAAACAATTATTTCATTTTAATATATTACGTAAGTATATATATACCGTAAAGGAGCTTAAAATGGGCTCCTTTTGGCATAACTATAGCTTAGGGAACTAAGCTTTATAGTACCTCTTTACTCGATGTTATGATTCCCACCAATTAAATTCTGGATAACTCCCCTCTAAAGCTTCTTCAATCGTTTCAAAGATCTCATCATATTCAAAATAGTTGTTAAAGTAAGGTTCGTACCAGGTAATCATATCATAGCTAGTTGTTTCAACGGGCATATACCCTTCTTCGCTTGTTTCAACGAGTAACCAAGCATGATATCCATCACCCCAAGGTGCTTCACCACACACAATATAGGTGTGATAGCCCTCATTTTCAAGTCTCCATTCAAGATAAGCACTCATCTCGCTACAGTCGAAAACATGCTCTGTATAGGAGCCCTCAATCCACTGCCATCTGTCTAAGTATTCTTGTAAATCATAGACACCATATCTCTGTTCTGCTCTTGAGGCATAATAGAAATTGAATTTATTTTCTTCAGCTGTCTGACGTAGCGTATCCATTTGATTCAGTAAACTGTTAATTCTCCTATCTTTCCGATCTACTTCAAATTTCAGACTAGTTATTTCAGCATCTCTAATCGTAACAATTGACTCCAAGGTTTTGATATCTGATCCTAAACTCTCTACAGTTGATTCAAGATAGTTTATCTCTGATTCTTTATTCACAATTGTCACTTTTAGGGATGCGACTTCAAATTGAAGGCTTCTATATTGCGTAAATAAATACCCACTTGCAAGTAAAGTTATTATGAGAAGGATTGTGGGTATAATCCACGTTTTTTCATTTTTGTCAGCTTTCTTGTTATTTGCATCTATACTTTCCATAAAGCTTCTCACACCTTTCCAACACTCATTTAATACAATTATTATTGTAAAATCGTTTTTAATCTAATCCTCTCTCTACTTTATAGTAGAATATTAACTGTTAACATTGAAAGCTTTGTTAAACCCAACAGCATACGGGCAAACAACCCTATATTGCATTGTCCTGCCATCATACCTCCTTTTGTAGAAACCTGCAATATCTATCCTGTATTTTCCAAGTGTCCCACATAATTTTCCTTCAGATTCTCCCCAATTCACTCTTCTTTCTGCATCATTAATCGCTACAACCAAATCTAATTCGCCTTCTTCCATAAACTCAATATCTTCCTCACTTTGAATAGCTATACCTTTACTTTTTCCCCACTGTGGATGTGAATGGAAATATCCGAGTTTCTCCAATTGTACGATTTCAGGTAAGACTTCTAAGACTTTTAGCTCCCTTCGCCAATTGGGTTCAACCTCTGAAGGTGTTCTCTTCGCTGATTGGAAAGGTATTGCATACTCAATTACAATGAGTCCAGTAGTTTTGTAACCTAGTAAAACACCTAGACACTCGTAATGATAAACTTCAATAGTGGAAAGAATTATGCTCATAAAGGCTTTGTCAGAGAGGAAGATCTCAGTCGACATAGCTGATACTGTTACTTATTTGGTATATCCAATGTATATTCTTTGGCTAAAAATCAAGACATTGGAACTTCATATGTTAAGTTAGTATATATGTAGGGGAACGGAGTCCGTTTTGAGCTTCTTTTTCAGGAACTAAAGGTTAGAACTGTAAGCTTTAATGCTCAGACTAGTTAGCTTATCAAGATCGTAGTGAAAAAATAAATTGTATTAATTCACTAAGATTTATGGAGTAGATAGCCTTAAAGCCTAAGTATTTAGGCACAAAGCTAGAAAAGTTAGTTAAAGCAATTGCAGTGGATAACATACATAGTTGGAGTGGTCTCCAATCGGCATCAAATTTCACTGAGAGAGAGCTCAACTATCACTTAATGTTATTATTCAACGATAATGTTTTGAAAAAAAAGGATGGAGAATATTTTCTTATTCCCGCTCTTGAATTGGAATATAGAGAATATTTTAGCCCTACTCGGAAAGCGAAAACTATATCTCAGGATAATCAAGCAGTGAAACTCACTCCAACAGAGACTAAAAGACCAACAACTTTTCTAAACAGAAAATTCCTCGTGATGGGAATAATTATTCTCCTCATTTCAGTGTTCTCCTTCTATATCTACTATGTAGGAAACGAAGAATCTGGATTAAATCCATTTGACCAGAATTCAATTCCTGATCCTAATTCTAGTCCTGATCCAAATTCAAGTCATGAGCAAAAGCCTTCAACAACACATATTGACAAAATATCCTATTGTGTAAGCGTGATCGATGGAGACACCATTGAGATTTGCACTGGAATCCGAGTAAGATTAGCTGATATAGATGCCCCCGAATCTAACGAGGCTGGTTTTGAAAGCTCAGCAAACGCACTCAAGTCAATTGTTTACGAAAACAAGGTGTATTTAGACATTGATGGAACAGACCAGTATGGACGATATGTCTGTGTTCTGTATGTGTCATCTGGCTTCAGATACAAGAATGTGAATTATGAATTAGTGTCAGGTGGATATGCAATATATGACGACTACCAAAATGCTTTCAATCCAAATACCTGGTCTACGTTTGAATCGAATGTTGACATCACTCAAGCTGATGTGGATAGCGAATGTCTTACACATGAAACTCCACCCTCCTTCAAAACGTATGTTGGAAGCAGAAATAGTAACAAGTATCACGAATTAACTTGTTATTGGGCTAGTCAGATCAAACCTGAGAATCGTGTGTATTTCTCATCCAAAGCTGAGGCTGAATCGAAAGGTTATATACCCTGCAAAGTTTGCAATCCATAAAGAGAGTGTATAATCCCTCTCTCCCTAAGCATCAATTATAGAATAAATACGCTTTCTCGAGTGTCTTCTATGTGAGTCTCCTTGGATCGATTTCTAGAGAAAAAATGCCCTAAATGTGGTAAGAAT
>JAEOSP010000683.1 GCA_016840305.1 Candidatus Hodarchaeota archaeon | reverse complement strand
TTGATGATAGCAAGCGAAGAAACTTGAAGTTGAGTGGATATACTAGTGATTACCTCCATAAGTGTTAGTAGTAATGATGCATCAACAAGACAAATGCTCTCTTTGATCTTATATACATCTCCTAGTTGTTTATTCACAATGTTCAAATCTTGGAATATCATCGAAGGATTCGAAATACCAGATGTTTCAATAAACAAAGTATTCACCTCTGTCGACTCAAAAAACTCTTTCAAAGCGTAGATAAATTCTGTATGTCGGCAGCTACAAAAAATAGATCCACCATTAATCGAAGACAAAATAATATCTTTATGGGGTAGTAATACAGAATCGACATTTTCTACTCCATATTCATTCATCAAGACTCCACATTTCAAATAAGGAAAAGAGTTAATCTGATCAAGTAGGTGACGAAGAAATGTTGTCTTTCCAGAACCTAAAAATCCTGTAATTAAGAAAACATTAATAGATCTAAAAGACATTAGAGATACTTCGCTATTTCATTGTACAATTCATCCTTCGCAGGAATTAGTGATGAGTACTTCACCTCACCATTAATTAGAATACATGGAAGGTGTTCGATATTCAATTTCTTCGCTCGGTGAATATTTTCAAGTTTAATCCACTTGTATTCAACTAAGTCGATTTTATCAGCAAATTTCTTCTTTACATCAACTGCGGTTTCAAGCATATATCCACAGGCAGCACAAGTTTCCGAGTCAATTGTAAAAACTTCAACTAGCGGTTTATGGAGTTTGTGATATTCAGGAAGCTTAATTTCAAGGTTAATCTCTTCTTTATGATAATTTTCTAATGATTTTCGAATTAAAACTGGCTCTTGAACCGCCTCAACGGCTCCAACAACATTTTCAAAAGGGATGTCATAAGGCATATCACAACCTGGGGCGATAATCAAGTTCTTCTTTCCAATCTGATCTATTAGATCCACAACATATTTCATATTGTCTTGCTGTGTTCCAAATAACATAGTTGTGGTTAGGGGGATATTTCCTCCTAGAATGATATTGTATTTAGAGAGAATTTTATGAGCCTCTCCCATATCAATATTTTCATCTACAAAGATGGAATTAGGGTTAGTTTCACACATTAAATCAAGATTTTTCGTTGCATCACCACAGACAAAAAAACTAGAAAAAACATCTTTAGAATTAATACTGGAAAAAATATTTAAGAATTTACCCTTTAAAAAACTATTAAACATACTAGGAGAAATTTGAGAAACTACTGGATCTACTACTGCAATAATATCCATTCCAGCTTCAATATAATAAGTTGATATTGTTTTTGTTACTTCTGATGTATATGACAGTAAATCAGCTGCATAATTAGGATTTGTAACAAGATCTAGGTAGAAATTCGTCCCACGTAAGTGAGAAGCTAGGGTTAAAGGGCCACAAACCAACCCAAAAAGTGCTGTATCGTCTCCAATCTCTTTTTTCAGAGTTTTCATGACCTCAAGAATAATAGGTAGCCTTCCTTCATGTGGTTCAGGAATAACTTCTTGAATGTTCATTTCTTCCGAAAAGGGATGATGGACCACCATTGGAGGAGCTTTGTCCGACCACCTTAGTTTACAGCCAAGAATTTCGGCTTCAACTTGTAGATCGAATATCACTGGCATTCCATCCGGATGGTAAGCTTTTTTCACCTCTAGCAAACATTCCCTCAATTTTGTTTTATCTTGCAAAATTTCAGATGCTGTATATCCTCTAAATCGTCCTGCATGTATTCCAGCAAATGGAACCCATGGCACATCAGCATTTTCATGTCTAAATGTTTCGAGTATGAGTTTTCTTCCTCGTTTACGCCTTTTAGACATGCTGATCCCGAGTTTGACAATCTTTGAACGTGAGTTCAATGTTGGAGAATAGAATTTTAAATCCTCAGTAGGAAAAATTAGGAGAGCTCGTATTTTGATTTATTTTCATTCCACCAGATAAGCCATTTTGCCCTGCTATCATATCGGTTTTTCTTTTTAACACCCATGACGAACGTACCACCTTTCCCAAGTTCTCTTTTAATATGATAAATTTGCCCGGTGTGACCCAAGAAATGAAGAGATATTCTCTGTATTAATTCAGCTATTGTTTCAACATTTTTCCCTGTATTATGTTCAGG
>JAEOSP010000682.1 GCA_016840305.1 Candidatus Hodarchaeota archaeon | reverse complement strand
TTTTGAAGAGTTTTATATTTACCAATCAGATACCTTACAATTCATTGCTCGGAGGTTTTTACGTCTTCTAAGGGATGAAATTTACCCTAAGGTGACTTTTAGAGGAGATGATGCGTGAGAACTGAAATTTTCAGTATATTTAAATGAAAAAATACCAAATTCTCGAATCGAAATTATACCAAACACAGGGCACTATGTTTTTCAAGAAGCTTCTAGCGAAATAAATGATAAAATACTTAAATTTTTGAACAGAGGAATGCTATAAATGCCAACAAATAAGGTTATAGAACAATTAGGATATTCTAGTTCTGATAAAGTAGTAATATTTCATATTGATGATATTGGTTTTTCTCATGCGTCGAATTTGGGATCTTTTGAATGTTTAGATTATGGAATAGCTTCATGCGGGTCAGTTATAGCCCCAGCTCCGTGGTTTTTAAACGCTGCTTCAACTATTAAACAAAAACCGCACTATGATATAGGAGTACATCTGACCTTGACTGCAGAATATGAAGCGTACCGATGGCGAGCACTCAGTAGTGTTGATCCATCTTCAGGTCTATTATCAGAAGATCGATGTTTGTGGAGGACAAGTGAGGAAGCAGTGGATAATATATCCGCAGAAAGTGCTGAAAAAGAAATGCGAGCGCAAATTGACTACGCACTTCAATCCGGAATAGATGTTACTCATATAGACTCTCATATGGGCACTGTAATGAATCCTAAATTCATACCTAGCTATTTATCCTTAGCACGAGAATATCAAATACCTGCTTTCTTACCACGTTTAAGTCGTGAAGAAATTTCGGCCGTAGGATTAGGGGAATATACAGATATTTTTCTGAGTCTAATAGAATCACTAAAGGAAGAAGGATTCCCACTGGTAGATCATATGGTAATTGACACAGGAGGAGAACATACTGATAAAATGCAATATTATTGCAAACGTTTCAAGGAGATAAGACCAGGGTTAACTCATTTCTTATTCCACTCTGCTAAAATGAGTCCTGAGCTTCAAGCAATTACTCCTGATTCAGCGAAATGGCGTAACCAAGATTACGAAGCTTTTACAAATCCATTAATACGTCAATGTGTTGAAGAGCTTGATCTACAAGTTATAGGTTACCGTCACATCCGAAGCACACTTCGAAAGAGAAGATAGCTCAGGTTTAATAGTCGTATTTCCAACGTTAGGTAGAGGTGCAATCGATGTTTAATATGATAGAAATTCGTTTCGTTGATATCCATGGTAAATTGAAAGCAATGAATGTTCCCGTTACAATTCACGATCTTCAAACTGCGACATCTGATTCTGTTTTTACTGAAGGAGCAAATATCGATGGTAGCTCTGTAGAAGGATTTACTCCACTTGAGAATTCTGATTTACATCTAATTCCTGACCCTGAAAGCCTTATTGAATTATCTTACACTGAAGAACCAAAAATCGCTGTGATGTGTGAGATATACCAGCACGGAAAAATCTTCATTGGAGATACACGATCCAGACTGAAATCAATTATTGATGAGAAACTTACCTCAAGAGGATGGAAGTTGAAGGTTGGTCCTGAACCAGAGTTCTTCTTACTAAAGGATAAAAAGCCAGTAGATGATGGAGGATATGCAGATATATTTCCTAATGCAATCGCAGAAGGTGCCATTAAAAGATTTCCCTCTCATTTAGCAAAAGCAGGGATTTCCTGCAAAGTTCATCATCATGAAGTGGGATCTGGACAATATGAGATTGAAATTGAACATTCGGATGCCTTGACTACAGCAGATTCCATAGTAACCTATAAAGCTATTGTAAGGGCACTGGCAGCAAAAATTGGTTATTCAGCAACCTTTATGCCTAAACCATTTGGAAATGAAAACGGAAATGGGATGCACTTTCATATCTCACTTTTTAAAGGTGAAAAAAATCTATTTTCAACCAATAAAAGAAGTGAAATATCATTACTAGGACAACAATTCATGGCTGGAATTTTAGAGCATGCTGAAGCGTTAACAGTCCTTGTAGCTCCAACAGTCAATTCTTTTAAGCGATTAGTCCCTGGTTTTGAAGCTCCAGTGTATATAGCATGGGCTCCCCTGAATAGATCCGCGTTATGCCGTATTCCAATGATTCAAGATTTAGGAACCGCACGTTTCGAGTATCGATGCCCAGATCCAAGTGCAAATCCATATTTAGCATTGACAGCAATCATTGCAGCTGGAATGGATGGTGTTGAGAGGGAATTAGAACTTCCTCCGGCTGTGACAAGCAATATTTTCACTCTATCTTCCGAAGAGAGATCAAAATTGAAAATCAAAGAATTACCTGGGAATTTGTTTCAAGCTCTTGGTTTTCTCGAAAAAGATGATATAATAAAAAGTGCTCTTGGTGAGCACATTTATGAGCATTTTCTTAATTTGAAAAGAGCAGAATGGCTTCAATATTCGATACAAGTAACTGATTGGGACTTAATGAGATATTATGATGTTTGAATACTATTTGGTGAGAAAAGATGAAATTCCGAGTTGCTCTAGCACAAATTCAATCACATCAAGCTGATCCAAGAAAGAACATTGAAAAAATTTCTGAAATTTGTGAAAAAGAGGAAATTCAAAATGAACTACAGACTCTTGTCATCTTTCCAGAAATGTCTGTAACTGGATACTTAATGCATGATGATATCTACCATTTAGCTGAGCCAACCCCCACAGGCACAATGTGTCGACAACTAGAGGAAATCGCAAAGAAGAATAAATGCTATTTGATTGCAGGCTTACCTGAATCTTCCTTACCAGGCTTGTTATATAATACTGCTGTAATGTTTGGTCCAAATGGATATTTAGGAAGAAGTAGGAAGATATTACTCCCAAACCACTCTGTTTTTAACGAAAGGAGGTATTTCAGAAGTGCTCCGACTATCAATATTATCGATACACCACTTGGCAAAATTGGACTCCAAATCTGCTATGACATTTTTAGTCCTGAAATCACAAGAGCACATGCATTATTAGGTGCACATACAAGTATTTGTATATCCGCTTCCCCTGGTGTACGCCGTCAATATTTTGAGTCATTTATTCCAGCTCGCGCAATGGAAAACACAATCAATTTTGTCTATGTCAATCAATCAGGTATTCAGGACGATCTGATCTTTTGGGGAGGTTCAGAAGCGCGTTCTGCAACTGGAAAACAGTTAATAAAATTGCTATATGATGAACCAGATTTCGGTATAGCTACATTATCTTCTACAAACTCCAAGAATGCTAAAAACTTTGTACCAACCTTACGCGATGTACCTCCTTGGATATATAGAAAATTAGAGGAGACTAGCCTAGATGTCTAACAAGAAGGCTGAAATTTCTTTAGAAATCCCCACATTGAATTCAGAACACACTTCGAAAGTCATTGAAGAGTTCATTCGTACCCGAGTCTCCGAAGCAAATGCTGACGGTGTGGTAATAGGAATAAGTGGTGGAATTGACTCGACTGTCGTATTAACCCTTGCAGTTCGCGCATTGGGTTATGAAAAAGTTAGTGCATTTTTTTTGCGAAATAAAAATTCATCTCCAGATGATATCAAAGATATTCAAGAATATTGTAGGTCATTGCGAGTAAACTTGACCGAAATCAATATACAAAGTGTGATAGATAATTTTGCTTCAAGTATTAACGAATTAGAAGATTCTAATCTGTTAGAATGGATGAATATAAAACCAAGAATTTTACAAACCTATTTGTATTTTTTTGCAAATAAAAACAATAATTTAGTATGTGGAGGAGGGAATAAAAGTGAATTAATGATAGGTTATTTTACCAAGTACGGTGATGGAGGTGTAGACCTGCTTCCCATTGGTGATGTTTACAAAACACACGTATTTCAATTAGCTGAGTATCTTACACTTCCAAGTAATTTTTTAAATAAACCTCCAAGTGCTGGATTAAAATTAGGTCAAACAGATGAGGCTGAGATTGGGATGAGTTATTCTCAATTAGATTCCATCCTATACGGTCTCGAAATGTTTCAAACCGATCAAAAAATTGCAGATCATTTAAACATCCCTCTAAAAACTGTAAAAAAGGTTCATTCTATGATTTATAGAAGTGAACATAAACGTCGAGCTCCACTAATTATTAAGCTGGGAGTGAGAACACCTACAATTGATTGGAGAATTCCATTAATAGAGCCGTCAGAATTCTAGCTGAATAAGGAGCGTGATATTATGTGCCGTTTATTGAGTACAATTGGGAAACCGAAAGCGTGGCACAAATTAATCTTGGAATTTCAGAAACAGGCTGACACTGGTGCTATCCCTCCATTAGCAGGAATTGCACCAGGCCATAAGGATAGCTGGGGAATGGCCATGTCAGATATTGACAGATCAGGTATGAAAATAATTGGCAAGTATTTAGGGTCTGCTATGGAAGCAGATGAATATCAAAATTACGTTGATTCTCTTTCTGAAACTCCTTATATTTTCATGTGTCATTTGAGGAAAGCTAGCCCTGGGATTCAGATTTCATTAACAAACGCACACCCTTTCAAATGGAATAATTGGGCATTTATTCACAATGGAACGGTGTATGAAATCGATAAACTTAATGTAAGTCCGAAATTTCAGTCATGTTCAGATAATTCTGATTCAGAAAAATTCTTTCAGTATTTACTTACTTACATACTTGATGAAGAATCGAATCAGACTGTTCCAGACAAAATAATTGATGCAATGCTGAATATGGATGTTCCATTTAGCTCAGTGAATAGTATACTGAGTAATGGTTATGAATTATATGCTATACGTAATTGTACTAGACATGAGGACTACTTTTCATTGTTATATTGTGAAACACAAGAAGGAATCGTGATCAGCTCGGAAGCAATTAATATACCAGAGTTGACGGAATATAAATGGGAAGAAATACCAAATCGAAGTGTCCTACGAATTACAGGGGATCCATTAAAGAAACAAATCTTCCAGTTCTGAATATTCCTAAGGATCAATTTTTGCTCTGATTCTCATCAACCCTGCGCCGATATTTTTTTGTTTTTGAATAGAAAATGTACCAATCTCACTGGTATTTTTAACATGAGGACCAGTGCAAATTTCTTTTGAAAAATTTCCAACTGAATAGACCGAAACGTTGTTTTGGTACTTATCTTCAAAGAACCCAAGTGCTCCGCTTTCTCTAGCTTCTTCTGGGGTCATTATTTCACTTTTTACGTCTAGAGCTTCTGTAATTTTCTGGTTTACGATCTGCTCTACTTTCTGAATTTCTTCTTCTGAAAGTTTCTTGGGATGTGTAAAATCAAAACGGGTCCGTTCAGGTGTAATATTACTACCTTTTTGTTGTACATGCTTACCTAAAACATCTCTTAATGCCTGTTGTAGCAAATGAGTTGCTGTGTGGAGACGAGTTGTTTTTTCTGAATGATCAGACAAACCACTTTTGAAAGTACCAGATGTGGCTTTTCTTGATAAATCCTTGTGACGTTCAAACTCCTTATGGAATGTTTCAACGTCAATTTGGATATTATTTTCCTTTGCGATTTCCATCGTCATCTCTATTGGAAAACCAAAAGATGTGAAGAGAACAAAAGCATCATCACCAGTAATAGTATCTGTTTCACTCAATATTTTTTTAACCCGTCTTATCCCTCTACGGAGAGTAGATGAAAATTTCTGTTCCTCTTGAGCTAAATTTTCTAAAATAAAAGATTTATTCCTTTCAAGTTCTGGATAAATTTCTTTATAGAACTCGATAACAATTTCTGCAAGCTTAGGTAGAAATCGTTGTTTAATGTCAAGTAAATTTCCTTGACGAATTATCCTTCGAATTAATCTTCTAAGAACATAACCTTGACCCAGGTTAGAAGGAGAAAGATGTTTGTCGTCACCTAGGATAAAAGTAACAGCTTTGATATGGTCACTAATAATATGAATAGCTCTATCCTGATCTTTAGTTGTAGTAGCTTTGATTTTTGCAAACTTAAGTACTCGTTGGACAATTGGAGCAAGAGAATCAATCTCATATACGGTTTTGAATCCATTTAGAACAGCAATTGTCCGTTCAACCCCCATCCCAGTATCAACATTGTGCTGTGACAGTTTTTCATATGTTCCATCTGGAAGTTTGTTGTAAGCCATGAAAACGTCATTCCAAATTTCGAAGTATTTCCCGCAATGGCAACCAGGAATACAGTTATCTGAACAGAATTCCTTTCCAGTATCATAAAACATCTCTGTATCAGGCCCACAGGGGCCAGTAGTTCCTGCAGGTCCCCACCAGTTATCTTCCCTTGGGAAGAAAAAAATTCTTTCGTCAGGAATTCCTAATTTACGCCATATGGACGCTGACTCCTCATCTCTCGGAGCTTGTTCATCTCCAGCAAAAACTGAAACTGATAAACGGTTGGGATCCAAAGCTAACCATTTTTTTCCAGTTAGAAATTCCCAACTCATGAAAATGGCTTCTTCTTTAAAATAATCCCCTAAGGACCAATTTCCAAGCATTTCGAAGCATGTAAGATGTGTAGCATCACCTACTTCATCAATATCTCCTGTTCTGACACATTTTTGACAGTTAACTAGACGTTTTCCCGCTGGATGAGGTTCCCCCATTAGATATATTTGAAGAGGATGCATTCCAGCTGTTGTAAATAACACTGTAGGATCATTTTCTGGAAAGATAGAAGCAGAAGGAATTATCACATGTTCCTTCTCTTCAAAAAATTGAAGATACAGATTTCTTAATCTTGTTGAGTCCATCATCCTACAACTCGCTCTGGATATTAATTGTAACGCTTCTTACATTTCCTTCTGGATCTTGGATTAACCAATCTTTTATAAAACCTTTCTTTTTTGATGCAAAACTCAGCTTAGAAGCTAATACTTCTTCTTTTATCAGGTCAGAATATAAATTAACAATTTCTTTTGTTTTTTCATCCAACTTTGTTAGATGGAGCTCGATTTCAGTATCATATATAAGTTCCAAATCTTTACGCATGGATTGTATTCGACGGATTAGATCACGTATGAATCCCTCTTGTATTAATTCAGGAGTCATTTCGAGATTTAAGAACAAATCTCCTTCTTGAAATGGACTACCACTAAATCCTTCTTTTTCTGTAATCCTTACTTCCAAATCATCTGAACTTATTGTTAGCTTTTTTCCAGCAATTTCTATTGAATATTCGCCAGTTTCTTCAAGTACTTGGGCAATTTTCTTAGAACCTGATCCTTTTTGCGTTTTCATCCATGTAGCTACAGCATTCGCGTTTTTCTTGAACTTAGGGCCCAATTTTTTAAATTGTGGTGCAAATTCTATGTCTTGAAATGATAAAGGATTATTCGAAAATTCTAACGTCTTCACATTTAGTTCTTGCATAATTAGAGTCTTAAATGCAGTAACTGCTTTCTTACCAGCATTGTTAGTAACAATTACCACCTGTTGTAGAGGCCAACGTAGTTTTATATCCTTTTTAGCTCTTATAGACCGACCCAAGGTGATTACTTCACGAGCTAATTCAAGCTCTTCTTCTATCTTTGGTTTGATCATTTTTAAATTTGGGTTGGGATACTCCTCAAGATGAACGCTTTCTAATCCCCTATTCTGACTTCTAACCAAAATTTGATACATATCATCCGCTAAATATGGTAGAAATGGAGCCAAAGTCCTTGTGAGTGATTCTAGAATCTCATAAAATGTTGAATATGCTGATTTTTTTGATATTGTCAGATTCTTTTCCCAGAAACGCCTGCGGGATTGACGGATCCAAAGATTAGATAGATCATTTGTAAGAAAACTTGTTAATACTCTCGTTGCTTGATGAATAGTTAAATCTTCAAAAGCAGAATGGACATCCTTTAACATACTATGATAACGTGACAGAATCCATCTATCTAACAAAGGTCTTTTTGAGTATGGGACTGAATATTTCTTAAGTGTTGGTGAATAGTTATCCAGATTTGCATAGGTTGTAAAAAATGAGAGTACGTTCCACATTGGAAGTATAAATTCCTTTATCCCATCTTCGACTAGATTAAAACCAAATCTTGTATCATTCCAAGTTGGGGAGCTAAAATATAGCCAACGAACAGGATCTGCGCCATAACGATTGAATGCGTCTTCTGGATTTATTACATTACCACGCGATTTCGACATTTTCTTCCCTTCACTATCAAGAACATGACCCATTGTCAAACAAGACATGTAAGATGGTTTGTCAAATAGAACGGTTGAAATTGCCAGAAGCGAATAGAACCAGCCTCTTGTTTGATCAATTGCTTCAGTGATAAAATCGATAGGAAAATGCCTTTCAAACTCTTCCTTATTCTCGAAAGGATAATGCCATTGTGCAAAGAAAGCAGATCCTGAATCATACCAACAATCGATTACATAAGGTTCACGAATTGCCTTGGATTGGCATTTTGGGCAGTGTACCTCAATTTCATCTATATCAGGTTTGTGAAGTGAGAAATTTTTTGGAAGGCCACC
>JAEOSP010000681.1 GCA_016840305.1 Candidatus Hodarchaeota archaeon | reverse complement strand
CATATTGATGACGTAATCACCATACCTAAGACAATGATGGAATCCAACGGTCATATCATCTTTTAACCCAGTACTGGAGATAACTTTTTCCAAATCATCATATATCTTTCTTTTTTGAGTAATTTGAGGTTTGTATTTTCGTCCAACTTTATACCCGGAAGGAGGAGTGTTGTAAGCTCCTTTATATGGTGTATAAGTCTTATTAAAGATCTTCGAAGGGACTTTACGTTTGGCTGCATTTTCAACTAGCATTTTTATATAATCCTAGACATTTATAGAGGAATTTACAGGAGTATAGTTCCTTATAATTCAAAAAAATGATGGTTTCTAAGTATCTATAATATTTGTTATCAGGCAATGATATCAATTTTTTTGTCTAAATACTACAATTCTTTTATAGGATGACTTCTCATTTCAAATAATAATGATAATCGCTATTGAAATTACGTCAAAAAGAACAGGACTCCTTCTCTTTCATTATGAATTTATTCCATCAGTTATAGATGACGTAATGAAGGATTTACGTGCAGGAGCTCTATCTGCCATCATGAACGTCATGGATGAGACCTTTGGTTCGCAACAAAGCAAGGTAGTTAAGTATGGAAGGTTCGAGGTTATCATTACAGAAAATTTTCACACTTACGGTTTGTTATATACCTTTGAGGCTGATGAGTTTCAGGATAATTATCTTACTGAAACTCTAAACGGGTTTGAGAAGAAATTCGAGACAGAATTAAATAGTATCGATGTTGATTTTATTGTTGACCAATTAGATTATACTTCTGAAGTATTGAGGGGATATAATGCTCTTCTCCAAGTCGATGTAAGTAGATTGAGTAAAATTATGGAATTAGTGCCCTCTCAAGAAGCATTTACTGATTCTGTTATATTTAGTAGACCTCAATTGAGTAGAATCTTTACCAATATTGATGATAACAAATATTTTGGCTACAGCAATGAAATAATAAAACTGTTCAGAGAATTTATCAGCATTGAACATCGAACACCTTTTGCTATTGACGAATTACAGGTCAAATTAACCAGAAATATTTATGGTCTTTTATTCAATCTTCCTCCTTACGCAATATTAGTTTTTACTAAACAGGAAAACTTAGAGGAAGCAAAAAAAGCTATAGCTGAAATTAGGGTTACCTTCGACGAAATCTTCTCAAGTAAGAATGAAGAAGAATCCAAGTAATTGCGGATGAAGCCTTCAGTGACATTAAAATCTTTGAGTAAAAACTTACACTTAACATCTAGTATGGGAGAAAATTTCTCAGAAACAAGATGAAATCCCATTTAATTTGATAACCAGTCTCTAATGAGGAAATATCACCATTAAACCCTTTTTGTCGGAATCGCCATGCTCATAGCAATAGAAATTACGAGTAAGTCTTCAGGTTTGCTTCTATTCAGATATGAATTTAGCCCCGATGTCATCACGGACATGAACGATTTGCGTGCTGCTGCAATATCCGCAATATTGTCAGTTATGGATGAGACCTTTGGAGTGCATCAACATACAAAATCAGTCAAGTATGGGAAGTTCAATATTATTGTTTCAGAGGGGTATTATACTCATGGAATTCTCTATACGTATGATAAAGGACCAGAGTTAGATACATTCACTACAAATATTGTTTCGCTCTTTGAAGAACAATATCATGATCAATTGATTCAATTTGAAGATAATTATATAGTTAAAGGGGTCTTCAATAAATTTGTCCCAACCTTACTTGATACTTATCATAAAATTTTAAATGTGAATGTCGATAGCCTCGCTAAGATCATGGAGCTAGTCCCTGTTCAAACATCATTTCAGGATGTAATAATCTTTAGTAGACCTGGATTGACTCCAATTTTTACTAGTATTGATGACAAAAGATACTACGGATATTCTTCAGAATTATCAGGAGCTTTTAAAGAATTTTTAAATTTAATCGAATATCGAGTACCCTTTACAATACAAAATTTTAAAGTTCAACTTTCAAGAGGATTACATACTGAAGGAGCAGGAGAAAAAGAAGTAGAGCTCAATGCAATTATGTTTAATTTATCTCCATTTGCTGTTTTAGCATTTGTTAAACATGAAAACCTTGAAGCAGCTGAAAAAGTAATAGAGGAACTTAAAACTATCTACAATGATTTT
>JAEOSP010000680.1 GCA_016840305.1 Candidatus Hodarchaeota archaeon | reverse complement strand
TGTCGGATTGATTCATTATCCAAGAAAGAACACTTACTAGTATGGCTTTCTTCCTGTTTAATGACCGTTATTCCCTGTGCTTCAGCTTTATAGTTTAATTGCTGAATTAGCTTATAAAAAGGAATGGTGACAAAATTCTGGTTATTCCTTTTCCCAAGGTGACAGTTTTGTTTCCAATCGGGGTTATAACCAATAACAATTGTTCCAATGTCATTTACTACACAATAACCAATAATTTTTCGACTGGCTTTGTGAAAATAGTCATGGATTTTCTTATTGCGCTTATTGATCAATCGTTGCAGCTTTTTACCTGTTTTTATCCCTTGACGGTCATAAATGGATTGAATTCTAGCTTTTTCTTTGTTATAATATTGATTAATAGATTTGACAACCCCACCTTTAATAACAAACGGTTTTAAACCATTATTATTAACAGTAGTTATGAGGTTACGGACTCCTAAATCAATGGCAAGAATATTATCTTTGTTCAAAGGATTAGGACTAAGATTTTTCTGATAGACAATTTCTACCACATATCCTACCCCTTTCGGATTTATTCGCACTTCTCTGATGTCTGTCGTCTCAGGGAGCCTGGTTTTTACTTTAAATCCTACTTTTTTGGGAAAGAACAAGAAACTATCTTTTATCTTTACCTGTTGGTTGGTAAAGACCAGTAAGAACTCTCCATTCTTTGGCTTGTATTTGGGTATTCTTGGTTCAACCTTGAATTTTGATTGATCCTTTTTCCACTCCTTAATAGCATTAAAAAAACTTTTCCAATTTCTATCGATAATTTTCAATACCTGCTGGGCTGTTTGAGCTGGTAATTCCTGATAATTCTTTGAGGTTTTTAACGAATGATAAAGAGCGTTATAACGGATCCATTTATCGTTTTTAAAGAATTCCTGACGGATTTGATAATTGCTTTCATTGTAGAGGTTCTTTGATAGATGACATAACCATGAAAGGCTTTTACGCGGTTTTATCCAGGTTTGTTCAGTACGAGTAATTATCATAGGTCATTTTTCACTCCGAGTGAATTTCATTAGAGGGACTTTTTGTAGGGATTTTTCGAGATTCATGTTGTAACAGGGGTGAATTTGATTGTTTGTGTGTTTGTTTGGTGTATACCCTACTGTGGATGGCTTGAGCTAATGCTTTGGGGGACTCCAACAGTTCTTGGGGTGAAAAAAAGAGTCTGGTCCTCTGAGGCATAAGATAAGTGAGCCATTCTTCTGGGGGAGTTAATAATCGTCCATTGGTGGAGACTAGCATGTCAATATATTGAGAAGTACAAATTTCGATTACTTCATAATTCAAGAGATCACTGGCATGACGCCAAACAAGCTCAACCTCTAACCCAAGCTGCTTTAATGCCTTGATTAGATCAGGATCATCGCAGCTAATGTCCAATAAGACCCGTCGAGGACGAGGATTTTGCTTTTTGCCTTTGTAAGTAGAGGAATCAGGTGGTCTTACGTCAATATCGCTTATTGGGAATCCTCCTCGTACTCCAGCTAAACATTTGGTAGAGTCTCGAATGGAAGAATGCACCCAAAATACAAAGGTTTGAGATGAACTCAAAGTTGGCTTGGGCAACAGTAAATGTTTAAGCTTCCATTGGTGTAGCTGATGAAGGGTTGTAGCCTGTGATTCAACCTGCTTTACAATTTCATTTAGCAAGTCTGTTCCCTTTGCCCATGGAACCAGTGGTATCGAAAATTCATAGAAATCAAAGTTTACCTTTATCTCATCACTCATGGCTGGAACACCTCAGATCTCTTGCTGGATCTTTTTTTCAACATTTGTGAATAATTGTTAAATTGGTGGTTGCACTTAAAGGAAGGTGAATTGCATGGTTGTTGGGCTGGATGTTTGAAATGCTTATTTTTGGAACTATTATAAGGACAAAAATATTGGTCTGAAGAACCATGAGAAGGTGTAGTACAATAATTATCTGAAGGAGGCTCTTTATTAGAATCTACTTGCAAAAAAGTCGGCGAGAAAGGATTTTGACTCGAAGAATTATTCAGAATTCCAATATATGCCTGTAAATATTCGAGGAGTTCAATTCTTGAGGTAAAGATTTTATCGATAGAAGGTGTAAGTTTCTGCAATGTATAATAAAACTGTGTTCCAAAAGGTCTTTCGGATTCAAATAAAACCCACATAGGATAATGAAAATATTGTTTGATGAAGGCCGTTTTTGCTTCTAACAAGACAGCCTTGTGACGTAAAGCAACGTCATATTTGAAAGACCGTGTATAACTACATTCGAGCAAGATTTTGTGGACAAGAAAGAAATCTACAATGTATGACCGATCAGAAAAGGTAAATTTCTTTTGAAAGATAAAAGGAATTCCCTCTGCTGTTAAACTCTGTCGGAGATCAAGTTCCTGAGACGTTCCATGAAAGGAAGAGGAAGGAAAATTTTTAATAAGATTTGGCATTATAAGTATTAACTCCTTAATAAAATAAATTCAAGATTTACAAGAAATATTATGGTTTATATAGTTTTGAAGATTAATACTCATGTAGAATTAGATTATTAGGTTTTTCAGATGGAATAATGGTGTTTTTATGTCTGTCAATTGTGTTCCTGCCTGTGACGATTATGTAGTACATCGACTGCTTGATAAATTTGAAATTCAAGTTGAATCCGACCCCTCACGTCTTTTTGGCCAAGTAGAAAGTTTTCTTCATGACTATCTATTATATTACGAGCGGTTTATTTTTATCTATTTACCCGTTGATTTACAGATTATCCTTCCTTTTTTCCAAGAAGATCCCACTGATGAAGACGAAGAACAGAAAAGAAGTTACCTTTTTCCCTTATTATTCTCTTCTTTTAAACAACACTTGATCGACACCTCATCATTTCAATCCCCTCCATTTTTATATAATTTTATTGAGAATCAAGACCGTATTGTCCAATTAATTGGTTTAACGTTTGATCAGTTCCTTCATCATGTTCCTCCTCATGTATTGGATGATATCCCTACCTGTATTGTGTTACTGAATATTGATCAGGTCTGTTATGATTCCTCACAGTTTATTAAGTTAAATACCACTTTTTTATCCAAATTATCAAGATGGTGTGCTTATTTAGGCGTAACGCAGCATAAAATTAATGCTTCTTTTTACCAATATTTCGCTCGGAGCTTAGGAAAAAAGATAGTGATGAAAACAGAAATCAGTATTAAAGCTCCCAACTATGATAACTGGACTTTTACTTCATTATTAAAGGTATTATCTAAATGGATAGGTGACCCCTCTATTCCTGCAACGCTTCACAGCGCCATGATAAATGTTCGAAATAGTTTACCTAATCTATTGGCCTTTATCTCTGATAGTTCCTTTGAAGAGAGACAAAAAACTATCCAGCGGGTTAAAAAGGAAATCTTTGGGGAAAAAAACTGGAAAAAATATCGTCAATTTGCCTACGCCCTTTTTCTTGCCGATAAATACACAAAATACCCTAAAATGAAGTTTCTGATCATCACCAACAGTTTCACTCAAAAATCGTGGAAGCAACTCCAAAAAGACATGGGTTTTCCCGAGTATGATTCTATTTTTACTCCACAATTCAGATCATTAACACAACTAGAAGCAATGCCCCTCAATGTAATCAACCAGTTTGATCATCTGGTTTTAGATTTAGGAGATGAAATTACTGAATGGTTATCAGGGCCACCATTAATAACCATTATCGATAAGTTAAAATCGTTAAAGTATCAATTACCCTCTTCCCTCCCTACTACATTTTTTCATCCACAATCTGTTACTTCAGATGTAATGAAATGGCTTTTGATTAATCCACCTGTTCCTTTGGGAATCATTCAAAATAACGCATCTGATTATGATTCTGAACTAATCTATCAAACGATCCTCTTAACAGCTCACAAGCGATTAACTAAGAGGGAATTTTATAGAAATATTCGTGCTTCCTGGTTACAGATCCAACACGATCTAGACTCAGACAAGTCATTATCTAATGAAGTCAAAGAGCTTCGCGCAATGGGTCTATTGGATAGAGTGCATTATCAGACAACTACATTAGGACATTTTTTCTTAAACAGGCAGTTCTCAATTACCTCATTCTGTGAATTCTTAAAAGTCAAAACATCGCAATTATTTAAGCAAGCACTATCAAAACAGATGACTCCGATTCTTTTTCTTCAATTCTTCTATACCTGTGCTGCATGGTATTTTTATGAAAGGCCAGAAGATGATTTTAATGACCTAGAGTGGATAGCATTTAGACGAATCTTGTATAAAATAGGTAATGTCAACACATTACCTCAGGAGATAGAAGATAATGTTAATGATATGATTTGTGAACTAAGACGATTGAAAACAGAGAAGAAGCTGTTTAAGGTTGACAAATATAGTAGATATCCATTAGAACAACTATTGTGGGAGAAGATCAAGTATCAGACGAAAGAACCATCGAAAGCATTGGTGTGGGCACTGCATGATATTCTTAATTGGATGAAACTCTTTAAACGTGAAAATACTCCCATCCCATCCAGTCCATATTTCTTAGTTCGTTCACATGCCCGAATAACAGCTGAACATAAAGACTGTGTAAGTGAGGCTAGTTATGTTAGAGCCATTACACGAGTTTTTGATGAAAATTATTCTCCCAGTCACAAGTACTTCACCCACCAGCCCGGAATCCCTCGTTATGAACAACCAGTGTCTCGTGTAGTTAGACGGCTTCGACGACTGTTAAAACTCCATTACTTACAGTTAACAAACAATCGTGGATCACAAGTACTAATTTTCCGGTCAATTGCTATTCGGAATTGGAAAAGTAATATGAATTTTCCCTGGAGCTTCGAGTATCTATATCACACCTGTAAAGAATGTCTCTACTTTAACGCTAAGAGAAAACGTCATTGTACCTTTTTATCACTTTTCAAAGGTGACCAGACCCTCTCTGAACCGTGTGCTAATCGAACAGATATTCATCGCAGTCCAGTGTTTTCCAGTATGACTGGTTGTCCGATTTGGAGACCAAAAAAACCTGTGGTAAAAGAATCAAGCAAGATTTTCCCTAAATATTGCTATCATTGTTATCAAAAGCTAACTCGGAGAAAAGGTCAACAGCAGATCGAGTGTCAGTGTGGAACCGAATATCAGTTCCATCGAAACAATATTACGCAAGAATATCAGGGATTCACCTATCAGTTGACTTCCCACCATGAAAAATTTCAGGAAACAAAGCTATTGTTTCCAGAAGATGACGTCAAGATCATTTTAAAAGAAGAACTGCATGAATTACCAGCTGAAAGTCACTTTCCTTCTATGAATTATGAAGAATTTCTCCAGCTGTTGACTTCCCCCCACTGTTTACCAATAAAGGCCTCTGATAAAATCGGTTATTCACAAGATCTGGATAAATTAGAAATAAAAAATAAAATGGGGATAGTAAGATATATCGGGGCAACTGAAATCATGTTAATTGATACTCCACATATCAATGAAGAATTACTTGAATTCAAGCATAAACATCCACAAATTTTGATTAACTATCGTACAGAGCGACTCACTTTATCTCGAAGGGAAATTGTTCACATCAAGCAATCTAACAACCTGATTCCAACTCTACAAGTGACACGTAAACAGACACAAGGGGGGAAAAATGAAAAAAGCCATTTTTACTCTTTAAATCAGATTTATTCCGTTTTTAATGTGGGAAAACCCCGATTGAATCAAACACTTAAACAATATGGTGTAACAACCATTTATACCTCGACTCGTGGGATTACCAACGACCCCATTGAAATAATTGAGGAAACATTGACATTAGACGGAGTTCGACAAACTCTAAGTGAAATCCATTTGCTAGGATTGGTGGTTTCTGTACTACGAGCTAGCGCACAATTAATTGGATTTGCTTATACTATAGATCAACCATCTCTTGGAGATCAAATTGCTACTCAAATCAAAGGATTATTAATGCGAAGTCCTAATCGATTATATCAACACTATCAACCCTTTCATGGAGAGAACTACCCAACAGTTCGTCAACAATGCCGTTTAGAAGCGTGGATATTCAAACCCTTTGCAGAAGGACTTCGAGAGCTAATCGTTTCGCTTTCTTCACAAAAATCAGGTGGGTTATTAGATAATATTCGTCAACAACTAAGACCTCGCGAAGGACGAACAGTAACACGTCGTATAGAGAAAAAACATAAAATAGAACGTGATTTTTATGGAGGATATTCACCGTTAGATGCTACACTGAATACGATTCATCGGTCTATGCGATATCAGTTTCGTTTGAAGAATGCACGAATTGGGTTTGGTTTTAACACTAGGCCTATCTTCAGCCATCAAACACACGATAAACCAGGACGATCGGGTCATCTGGACTTAGAGGAGGTGGCACGCATTCTTTCCCGTTTTGTAGTCCTAGAGGGCATTTATAATAACAAACTTGGGAAATCTGATTTTGAGGTTTGTTTAGATGATAATAATTTTCCTTATTATGTCCCATATTACCAAGCATTAACAAAGATCCGTTCAACATTTGTCTACAAGAAGCTGTTTGCTACTCCAATTCATTATGATAATCGTTGGTATCCATTACAAGAAGCCCACCGTATTCATGTAAGACATTTACGGACATGCTTAGAAGAGTGTTATCAAAAAAACTCTGAACACGCTAGACAAACCTACCTATTGAAGACTTATCGACCTCTCATTTTCCATATAAAGCCGTTAAATAGACAAGTAATTGAGATTCAAAAGGAGTTTTTCTATTTGTTGAATTACAACTGGGTAAATCGTACACAGAAACTCTGGAAGCGTTTAGGAATTGATCATCATTTTACAAATCACTTTCTCTTTAATTCTGAATTAGTGGAACGGATTAGTTCATTATAAGCTATATTTTGCTTTTGTACAAGGCTGGAGTTGTCTTTGCAAATCGATTGTTTACAATATCACAATAATAAGTTTCATGTTAGATTGAAACCAATTAGGGGGATAAAGATGTCATATAACGTTGGTATTGCACACGAACCTCCGTATATTCTGAAGATGTCCACAAAAAATATTTTCTAGATACTTTTTTGAATATGAAATCAAGGAAAAAAATCGATCAAAAATGGAAAGGCTTAATAAAATTGAAAAATTTATCTTTTAATAGAATAAGCACTCAAATAAGTCGATTGAAGGATTAAAAATGACTTTAGAATGGAAGGAACAAATATCTTCAAACATCAATATTTGTCATGGTAAGGTTTGTATCAAAGGAACCCGAGTCATGGTTTCTGTTATTCTTGACTGCGTAGCAGAAGGAATGGGGGAAGAAGAAATACTCAAAGAGTATCCTTCGCTCAAGAAAGGGGATGTGAATGTCGCACTGATGTATGGAGCTTCTTTAGCTAGAGGAGAAATCATTCCCTTAACAATGGAAAGTTGAGGGGCATCAATGAAGTTTAAAATAGATGAAAATTCTCCTTTTTCAGTTAAAAAACTTCTAGAGTCAATGGGAAATCATAAAGTTGACAGTATATATCACGAAGGGAGAATAGGTATTGAAGATAAAGATTTACTTCAGTTATGTTTAAGAGAAGAACGAATTCTAATCACCTTAGACAATGACTTTAGTAATGACATTCTACATCCAAGAGGAACGTTTTACGGAATAATTCTATTAAAACCAGAGACTCAAGGTAAAAAAGCTTTTTTAGACTTGTTTGAGGAGTTTTTAAATAAATATAAACTTGAGGATGTTGTTTATAAAGTAGTGATTGTGGAAACTCATCAAATTATGGTTCGATGGGATTGCATTTAATGGTTATATTATTAATCAGTTATAATTCGCTAATTTATAAATTTTAATGTTATATTTCTATTGGGAAACTTGTTATTCTTTAGTAAAAACAATTTCATTTTGACTAAAGCCAATTAATCTCTTTCGGATTACATATCGTTGGATAAGCGACATAACTCAAGAAGAATTGACTTAGGAATCTATCGCTATATCCCAGCATTCAGGTTCAAAGGAATTGCCATAACCAAATAAGCCTAACCAACCCAGTTTTCTGTTCAGTGGTTCGTTACAATAACGATGAAGGGAAGGAACAAGCATTGTTTTAATCTTTTTCAAACAACGGCCAATATTATGGGTATGACCCAACATATGTAGATTATCATCTGGAATTTTCTTTGCTTTCCGCCATTCTAAGATATTTTCTTTAACAGAACCTGGTTTGCTAAGGAAATACTCGAGGCCTAGATTGTCGCCATGTTGTATTGTAGCAGATAACGAAGGATTGACCTCTAATTCCAGTTTATCATGAACATACAAAGGTGTTTGGTGCAGGAAGAATTGTTTAGAGTAATCATGGTTACCCCGAATAAAAACGGTCTTCTGTAACAACTGCAGCTCTCTTAATACATCAACTAGGATTTGAAATTGCCTTCTAGCTTCGGGTGCATCCTTGACATTACTCCAATCATAAGTGTCTCCTAAAAAGACCAAGGCAAATTGTTTAACTGGAGTAGTAATAGCTTGCGTGAGAGGAGCAAGTAAAGCATAACAAAACTGTTTAAAGTCAACAGGTTGCCCATTGACCAGAAATGGACTTCCATCTATATGGAAGTCTGCAATAATCATATAGACCACGTAATATCGGTCAAGAAATTCTTTTAATCTCTTCATTCCTTTGGTAAACGGAAGAACCAAGTTTCCATTAGTAGTTACCTGCAAATTTTCTTTTGTTACTCTATTATCATCTAGAAATGGCTGTTTTTTCACTTGATACTGAATATAATCAAAAATAAGCCTTGCTAACTGAAGCGATGACTTGTTAAGTATTAACACACCTGTTTCTATCAATGAATCTTGAAATGAGATTAATTCAAGCTCCGAGGATTCTATATGAAGTTTCTGTGCTAAGTGATTGATCAATGCTTCAACTGAGGAAACAGAAAAAAACGACAGCAGAGGGGATATCTCCCTTATGATGATCCCTGAATATGACTGAGATAATGGAGATACTACTTCTTCAGGTGGATTTTTCATTCGCTTATCAGGTCTTTTCAATCCTTTTGTAATAATAACCTGGACCAACGCTATCTGGTTTTGACGATCGAACGCTTTTAACCTGGTTCGTCGTACTGTTTCCTTGACTTTATTGGTAAAATAATGGTCATTTAGGGGGACTGTCTCTACATATATCTCATATTGTTCTTTATCTATTCTTTTAATCACATAATTTTTCCCCTTCCAGTAAAGGTACTGTCATACCAGACAATGTCTGATGAGATTCTGGTACTCAATGGTACCTAACTTCTTCTTCTTATTTCCCCTCTGTACAATGACGTTATAGGAAGGATTTTCCTCTATTCTTACACGCTCAAATATCCATTCCTTCGTCATTTGAGTGGGAACCAGTTTTCCATCGTCATTATAATTGATATATCCTTCTACTCCTAGCTCCCAACATACGGTTTGTAATTGTTGCTGAAGAAATTCTTGATCTTTAAAGTGTAAAAAATCGTCCTTAATATGGTTTAGAACCTCTGAAAAACCATCACTATAACCTACAGTCATCCCCACAAGTAATCCCCATAGGATGGTTAGTTTTAATGTTTCAGTCGTAAACCATGGTTGGATTCGTGGAATGTCAGGTGGCTGACTCAAGAGTTTTAGAAATTCCTCAAATTTTTCAGGTTGGGTCAGTTGAGCCTCGTAAGAATTAAAAGCACGTAAAATAATGTCGATCTCTCCTTGTTGATTGGGATTACGGTTAATTCTCCCTAACAGCTGAACATTATCCCGTGGGGTTTGAGGGATTCCATACCAGAGACTCCGATTAATATTGGGTGTATCAAATGATGTTAAAAGCATAGAAGTGGTGGCTAGTCCCATCATCATCGGATCAGCCCGAAATTGTTTAGCTATTTGCACAATTTCATCGAAATTCAACCATCCGTGACATATACCAAAGTGTTGTGATATCTTTTTAGTAGCTTGTAAAAAATTGTGGGCTATTTTATGATCAAAGAAAAAAAACCTTTTTTTAGGTGTGTAGTTGTCTACCTGTGCATATCTAGTGGCCTCGACTTCCATATCTGTATTCCATTCTTGTAACTTTTGGTAAAGGATTTCTTTTGACTTATCTTCATAGTGAATTCTTATAGTCAACGGACCACGACGACCTGTCCCCTTTACAATTTCATATTGTTCTTCAGGACCGAAAAAGCGCTTAGCAATCTCATGTGGGTTTCCCAAGGTAGCTGAAGCAAGAATCACCTTAACAAACGGATTAAACCACTTAAACACACGAATGATTGGAATTAGAAAACCCATAATAGAGACTGAAAATGAATCCACCTCATCAATAAAGATGAAATGAGGTTTGAGTAGTGTACGAGCCCATTCAGGATCATCACTTTCATATTTTGCCGTTTGTTGGTCCCCAATTGGATGGGTAATAAAGTGGGTTAAAGTACCAATGTAAGTCAACGGTGTAATCCCTAGCATAGAATAGGGACGATCTCCTTTCCGGATCAAAGGTTTCTGTTCAGCTAAGTCTCGATGATATAATTGATATTTTAGTTCCCCCCCTGTTAACATACGACTGAATTTATTGAATTTCTGTTGTTGTGTATATCCTCCTCCTTTTCCAGTAATGAAGGATAATATATACCTTTTCTGACTCCCATTTACTTCATCTATCGAGAATAACATACCTTCTTCTGTTTTTCCATGCCCTGGGTCTCCTAAAAGAATAACATTTTTGTCTTCAGACTGAAATAGCTGCTGTAATGTAAGTTGAGGACGACGTAGTTTGTCTAATTTCTTTGATTTTTTCATAGGAACTGTTCTAAAAATATCAGTATGCTTAAGATCGGGATATTCCTCCTCACCAGGTCCATAGCCAGCTGTTGTAATGATAGTTGGGAATTTTATTGATCTTACCTTTTTAACATCTGATTCTGGTGATTTTTCTGCCTGAGGTTGTTTCCGAGATGTTTTCACAATCCTCACATGAAATGAAGGACAATCATTACAATCAGTAACTTTAGGATAATGATCACTTTCTACCATTGTTCTCAATAATGATTAGTGAATTTCCTTTTTATATTCGAAAAGAAGGATTGTGTGTAGAACTTGGTTTTAATGGGAGGAATCGCCTGATAGAGAATAAAGGAGAATTATTATGGCCTCGATTAGGTCGAAAAATATATAAACTAGTTATAACAGGCTAATTATGTAATTAATCCGTTTTTATCAGATATCATGCCACGATTGGCTGTT
Source organism: Candidatus Hodarchaeota archaeon (assembly GCA_016840305.1). The sequence goes on along the minus strand of JAEOSP010000680.1, from coordinate 5,779 downwards.
CAACCGTTTTCCATCTGACTGGGTGTAACCATACACCCTTTATCCCGTCAGCGGTCTCCCACTGGGAAAAAGCGTTCGGGACTTCTTTTGTGATAATATTATATGCCCCATTGACATCGCTATTGATCATTATTCCATTCTTTGAACAGTACAATCCTCTAGAACTTCTTTCACCTAAATATTGTGGCTTTTTTGTTATTTCTTCTCTATCTAAGAAACTGCATTTGCTCGTATAATCTTCGCGGGGTAATAAAACGCGAATTCCTGCATCTTGAGCTTTGTACTGAATTATGTGGATTAACCGACCAAAAGGAACATCGACAAAGCTTTGATTGATTCTCTTTCCAAGGTTTATTTGCTGTTTCCAATATTTGTTTCGGCCAATCACTATTGTATCAATGTTATTTTTTACACACCAATTGATAATGAACCGACTGGCTTCATGGAAATAGTTATCCATTTTACGGTTTCGTTTCTCGGATAATTTTTTCATCTTTTGTCCTATCTTGATGTAATACCTGGCATAAATACTTTGTAAGCGTGCTCGTTCTTTATTATAGTAGTGATTAATGGATTTCACAACCCCACCCTTTATGACAATTGGCGGTTCACCAATGTTATTTACCATGGTTATGAGGTTTGTGAGACCAATATCTATCCCGATTACATGACGAGGAGGATAATTCGGAGCACTTGGGACATATTTAGCGTAGAGGATTTCTAGTATATACCCCACCCCTCTAGGTATGATTCTTACACCTAAGAGGGATGAAGGAGAGGTTAGTCGTGGTTTAACTTGGACACCTGTATTTTGAGGTAATAATAGCAGACCGTTTGCATAAGAAACCTGGTTTTTAGCAAAGGTTATTTGAAATTGGCCATTTTTAAATTTGTATTTTGGAATTCGTGGTTGAGCAAGATATTTATCTGGGTTTACATTCCAATCAGCATGTGCCTCAAAAAAAGACTTCCAAGCCTTGTCCACATGCCAAAGTACCTTTTTTGCTGTATTATCAGGTAATTGCTGATAATTGGAGGAATTGGTTAGTTTATCTCGAAACTGATATGTTTGGTACCCTTTCTTTTGTTTAAAATAAGCCTGTCTGACTAGATAATTTGCTTCATTATACAAATTCTTTGATATGTGACATAGCTGCCTGAGTTGCTTTGTTGATTTTAACCAAATCCGCTCTGTTCTGAATACTCTCTCCTGTTTATTCAAGTGCCATCACTTTGAATATGATTGTTATTAAATACGATCCAGAACAGCTATTATTCTTGAGGATCTCTAAGAGATTTGTTCTTGAAATTCAGGAAGTAGACATAAAAAGAAGGATTTTTTCCCTTATAACCTCCTAAAAAAAATATTTTGAATCAATCAAGTTAGATTGCCCCCTTTGAAGTTATTGTTGATTTCATTGACTTTTTCAATCGGTATTCACTACTTAGACAACTCTGTTCTTGTCCTATCAACTAGAATTTGGGGTGAGTTTAATTTCTAAGGTTTTTTTGAACCTTTTACTATAGAGTTTTTTAGATTAGCAATGTGAGAGTAAAACGATCTCCTCAAATACTTTCTCAGCATCGAGTTTAGGGCTCCTTGACCTTGATATACTACGATTTCAGTCCCATATTTCTGGAATTTCTGAATGAAAAATCCTAATACAAGATTAAGGGGTCTAAGAAATATTTCATTATTCATAATAATATTCAGCTGTGTATACCTTGTGAACTGAACAGACAGTTTAAGAGAAACTATTAATCTAATGAATTAAAATTTTGATCATAAATCCAAAATTAAAAATCTTTATAATCATTCGTCCAAAATATTCATCCTAGATTATTGATAGTAGAATTTCTGACATTCTTGAATTATTTACCCATTTTGAGTCTTGGAAAGTTATATGAATTATACTCAAAAGAGGCAACAATTGAATTTAAGCAGAAACGAACGCATATTTCCGTTCATGTATGCAATTGTGAGAATTTTCTGCTTTATTATTAGTTGATGCGTAATCTAACAAATGGATTGATCATTGATGGCTGCTATTGAAGTTGGAAGAGTTATAGTTAAAACTGTCGGTCGAGAAGCGATGATGAAAGCAGTAGTCGTTGATTTAGTAGATCAGAACTTTGTTTTGATCTCTGGAGGTGGAGTATCTCCAATTAAACGACGTCGTTGTAATATTAAACACCTACGCCCATTACCTAATGTAGTAAATATAAAAAGGGGCGCAAAAGATGAGGCAATTCAGAAAGCGATAGAGAAAGCTGATCTTAAAAAGGAAATAGAATCACCTCTTCAAATTATCCTCTAATCCTTTTATCAACTATTGGGATTGGTATTATGAAATCCCCTCTTTTTGTCAAGGTCCATAATTACCAAACCAACCCTAACTATGGTACCCCTCCTGAAGATAGGTCTGTTACTGATTTACTTAATTTAGGAATAATAAACCTAGATAAACCAGCTAATCCAACGTCTCATGAAGTATCAGCATGGGTAAAACAAATTCTTGGTATTAATAAAGCTGGTCATGGAGGTACATTAGATCCCTCTGTTACTGGCTGTTTACCAGTAGCTTTGGGGCGTGCCACAAGAGCTTTGCAGGTATTACTCCCTGCAGGAAAAGAATATATTTGTGTGATGAAATTACATTCACCTCAAACTCGTGAAAAAGTAGAAGAAGTACTTGAGAATTTCCGTGGGAAAATCTATCAAACTCCTCCAGTTAGAAGTAACGTTAAAAGGCAATTACGTGTCCGTAAAATATATCGACTTGAATTACTCGAACACATGAACTCTCTGTTTTCCTTATTACTAATTGAATGTGCTGCTGGAACTTATATTCGGAAATTGTGTCATGATATTGGCCTAATATTAGGAACTGGAGCACACATGCATGAATTACGACGTTCTCGTACAGGGCCATTTCATGTTGAATCTTGCTCTACGCTTCAGGATTTAAACGATGCTTGGTATTATTTTCAAGAAAACGGTGATGAGCTACCGATTCGGAAAATTATACAACCAATTGAAGTAATCTGTGAGAATATGCCCCATATTTATATTCGTGATTCAGCAGTTGGCGCTATCTGCCACGGTGCCTCATTAACAATTCCAGGAATAGTTCAGTTCTCAAAAGACATTGACAAGAATATAACAATTGCTATTTTTACAATGAAAGGTGAATTAGTAGCGTTAGCTAAAGGGTTGATGACAAGTAAGAAAATTTCTGAACTGAAAAATGGGATATGTGCACGGCCTATCGCAGTATTTATGGAAAAAGAAACCTACCCCTCCTCCTGGAAATCCTTAGAATAACCTGAAGTAAGTAGTCCTTGACTTCTTTTATTTAAATTATTTTCCAAATAACTTATTTACCAGTTAAGGGAAATCCTAAAAGAAATAATTAAAAAAAGGAAAGATAATATCCCTAAACTCTTCTTCCTCGTCTACCACCTTTTTGACGAGTACTATCATGTGGAATGGGAGTTACTTCTTCTATACGAGTAATTTGAAGGCCTGATCTAGCAATAGCACGAATTGCAGCTTGTGCACCAGGTCCAGGATTTCGGGCTCCAGATCCACCAGGAGCCCTAACTTTAACAACTATTTTTCTCAATCCTTTTTCCTTCGCAATTCTAGCAATTTCATGCCCTACTTTCATAGCAGCATAAGGAGATGACTGATTTCGATCCGCTCTGACTACTTGACCACCAGAAGATTTTGCGATTGTTTCTGCACCTGTCATATCGGTTAATGTTATGATAGTATTGTTATAAGAGCTCAAAATGTGAGCGATGCCCATAGATGGAGTTTTTGATTGTTTAGACATTTTCATTACCTATTTTGTACGTAGAATTGAAATTAATCTTCTTCTTCGGGTGCTTTTTGAGGAGTTCTTGCAGTCGGGACAGTTAAAGCAGGATGTGCAGAGTCATTATAAGGAGAGCTCGGTGAATATCCGATGAATTCTTCTTCTCCGCGTTTAACATGGTAACTTGGCGTGTTCACTTTTTTACCGTTGATTGCTATATGTCCATGGGTTATCATTTGGCGAGATTGCCAAGGAGTATTTGCTAAACCTAATTCATGAACAACTGATTGTAATCGTCTTTTTAGTAGCATATCTACCGTAAGAGATAGAACATCGTCAGTTAAACCCTCTTCATTTGCCATAATCCCCATTTTATACAACTTTTTCAATAATAATTGACGTTCCTTCTCTCTTTGTTGTTCTGCTAATGCTAAAGAAGCTCTTGCACGGGATCGATATTTTCGTAATATTGTTTGGGCTTTCCAGATCTCTTTTTTGTTGCGTAACCCAAATCGCCCCATGTAAAGCATTTCTTCTTCGATACGAGTTTTGTTAAATGGATGTCGTGGACCTTCGAGTTTCTTGCGTAGCTTTCTTGGATCTCCCATAGTCTAAACCTCACTTTTTCAATTTCTTCTTCGAAACCCCAATAGTTGTTCCGCCGCGACCGGATGTTTTCGTCCTCTGGCCACGCACTGGTAATCCTAAATAATGTCTAATTCCTCGATAAGAACGAGCCTTCTTTTCTCTCTCGACATCAAGTCTTATAACATCGATTAAATCATTACTGATGATATGTAGGTTTTCCCCAGTAACAATATCTTTCTGGCGATTCAACATCCAATTGGGAATCCCGAAAGCAGAGCAATTAGTGACGATGTCTTCAATATGCTGAATTTCTTCATCAGTTAAGTATCCACATCGCATCTCGGGGTCAATCTCAGCTTTTTGGCAAATCAGAGCAGCTAATCGATAGCCTATTCCACGTATTTTAGTAATGGCATGTGCTACTAGCCAATTTCCTGGACAGTCTGCCCCAGCAATTCTTAATTGGTGGTTATATTCCAAAGTAAATTCCTACTAAATTCTATTTGTGAATGAATAGTTTTCACGGTTAATCCTTAAAAGGATTCACTGTTCAGCTATTCTCCTCTCGTAGAAAAGGAGTTTGGCCACCCTATATTATGCTTACGAACAGCTAATTGGATTCATTCGCAGGGTTATTACCCATCGATACTTCAAAAAAATCACTGGAGATCTTCTCCTGATAATTTTTTACACATATTTTTATTTTAATATGCTGAAATACCCCAAAAATATTTAGTGAAAACGCCGGGGGAGAGATTTGAACTCTCGAGCTCAGAGAGCACATGCTGTAAAGTAAAGATGGCTCATACCGTCTTTTTATTTCCAGGCATGCTTCCTACCGGACTAGAATACCCCGGCTACATATAAATGTTATATGTTTCTTCTGATTAACACCTTATTCTAATATGCAACAATTGACATACTATCTATAAATATAATGACAATCCTGCCTAATTTATTTTTTCACTCTGATATTTTACTCGTTTCTTGGGATTATAATATGAGTTTTTTGATCTTTTCTCGTTTGAGCTAAGCTTAATATTATTATAAAACGCTACACAAACAGTAGTTATCATGAATTAAAGTTGGGGATTAATAATCTTTGAATCAGTTTATTTTCAGATTGTTCTTAATAGAATTTCAATACCCATTCTGAAGGAAGCAGTTAAATTTAACACAAGTTGATTTCCTTGTGAGAGATTTGAAAACAGTATGATAAAAGTGTAATTAAGGGAGAAAAGGCTTAAAATAAAAAGTATGTACTTTTTTGTCGGCTCTAAAAAGTTTGATATTATTTCACTAGACTTTAAAAATACGAGGATTAATATAGGGAATAAATAGAAATTTCTGAACTGATGAAAAGGAGACTA
>JAEOSP010000679.1 GCA_016840305.1 Candidatus Hodarchaeota archaeon | reverse complement strand
TGACGAAATTCTCAGATCTAATAAAGAGATTTTTCAAGTTGTTTATCAAAAACATAAGAAAAAGGACATGTTCATACACCCTCGCCTTCCATTATCTAAATTCATATATTCTCGAACACCCTACATTAAATCTCTATTTGAATACTATAAGAATTTGTTAGAGGAATTAAAAGAATACGATTCAGGAGAATATGAAGCAATAATCCCTCACCAGTTCTTAACTTACCACTCTGAAGTCAAACAAAAAATCGATGCATGTCTTAAGCACTATACTAAGATTAGGATTATCGATAACGCAATATATAAGAAGAAATTTGAGAATGAGAATTTACTTGAAGTAATATTTCAGAGTAGTTCTTTCAATAAAGACCATAAACTGCAAATTCTATCAAAGGATAGAATTTCCATTCCTAAGAATGTTATTACTAATCAAGCATCAAATAAACCTCTAAGAAATTCGCTTGGGCGCGATTACTTGACACGAGACTTCATAATATTTGATAATCATGGATGTCTTGTAATTCCATTGAAAGCTTCAAGTGCTCCATACTATAATATATCACCAAATTTCACAACTAAAATATTGAAGATTTTTGAATCGAAATGGATGGATAATGATGCTATCTGATTTTTTAAGGTTGATAAAAGGGTTTATTCTTTTTATCGGGCCTAGTGAGGCGGGTAAAACCAGTATCTTACGTCGTTTGGTTACAGGTGTTTTTGAAGATCATCAGCCAACTTTAGGCTTTAGAGATGAAAATGTTGCCAAAGTTCGAGTAATAGAAATAGGGGGACAGACTAGTTTCAGAAAATACTGGCAGGAAGCCTTGGATCTAAAACCTGCTCAGATTTTCTTTGTTATTGATGTCTCAAAAGTAACAGATTATCAGGAGTATCAGGATTTCTTACGAAAATATCCAAATGGTTCAAACATCACAGTACTGACTGCAAATAAATCGGATCTTATTGAAACAATACCAAATCAAATTTCAAATGATGAAGCAGCTATTATTTGCAGTGCTAAAACCAATGATGGAATGCTTGAAATATTAGAAGCAATAGCTAGCTTGAAAGATGAAGCTGAATTCAAAGGAAGAAAAATTCTCTCACCTTCAAAAATTGATCAGCCTAATCAAGATGACCAGGAGGAAGTTGAATCAATACTCAAGGAATTTAAAGGTAAATTTTAGTTTTAATCCCTCTCATTCTGATGAGGTAAGACTTTATCAATTTTAATTGGTTTGTATTCAAGTAATAGCTTGTAAATTTGGTCTCCTAAATTATTCAAAAATTCTTCATTTACTGTGGAGAGTTCGGAAGTTTCCTTAATAGTAGTTGTTAGATAACTTTCAACTTTCCTCTTTTGGATCATGAAGAGAGAATCAAATTGACGGGGGTAAAATATCAATAATATAGCAGGTGTCTTACCTCCTGATTCTACGATTCTTGAATCCTGAATGGAGGAATCTACCAAACTAAATCCAAAAGAGACATTATACCATTCTATATGAAATTTATCCTTTTGATGTGGAAAAGGGCCATAAATACTTTCTATTTCTCCTCTTTGATGTAATACTGCATTATATTCTAACATAGATAGCAATGAGGACTCATCATAAGGACAGTACTTGTTTTTACTTCGAATAAACAAACCTTCATCACTAAAAGTACCAAGGCAAATCCCAATTCGGAAGCTTTGCAGTCCTAATACAGATTTAACTGAACTATATCTCTTTCGTAGAATAATGAGGATTGAAGTTAAGATTACAGTAATAAACAGAAGGATAGCTATTAAAAACTGTTCAAGCTGAGGAGATGGAATATTGTCAATGGTAAGCAATCCATCAAATATTTTAGAGATTTCCTCCCCTTCTCCACTAAAAGCAAAGATCATAATCTTATAGGTTTTCCCATTTTTTACTTGGGTCGTATCCCATAAATAATATGTATCGGTTAAGTTAGAAATAAGTAAAATCCAGGAATTTCCTTCATCTGGAGAATAAAATACAGAATAAGTAACCTGAAACCCTTTAGCATCTTCAGTCCAGTTAATAGTTACTGTTCCACGTAAAATAGCATTTTCTTGAGGCTCAATTATAGAAAAAGGAGACAAGAAATGATTATCAACCAAAAATGGCTCTTCAAGAATATACTCTGCAGTTAATCCTTCTGGGCATTCCATCACTAATTTGAGATAATAAGTTCTATCTGGTACCTTTGAAGAGTTCCAAATATACTGGTTATCGTAGATATTTGAACCAAAGAGTTTCCAGTTTGAAAGATTTTCTGAAAGCCATAAAGAATGAAAAACTTTTGGATGCACGGGGTCTGTCCCTTCTTCCCATTGGATCAAGATCGTACTAGTTATTGTATCATGAGGACGAGGGAATGTAATTCTAGGGGAAGTAAGATAAGGGTGGACAATAAATGTATTCGAGAAAGTGACTTTTTTAATCCCTTCAGGACTTGTAGATAGTACTCGAACACAGTAACGTGTAGTTTGCGGAAACTGAGAACTCGATGAATTCCATTCAAAAGATTCGGTGGTGGAATTTTGCGTTAGTTCAATCCAAGTCCACCCACTATTGAAAGATACACTAACCGTATAAGTAGTGTTAAAACCCAAGTCGTTTAACTGCCATTGGATATTAATAAGACCATTTAACCATTCTCCACCCGAAGGATAGGTAAGATCAAACGACGATAGCATCTGAGAAGGACCAAATTTAGGATCGGAGTCTGATGCGTTATCAAACCCATCTAGAATGTATGGAATGTATGAGGTATTCTCTATATCACTCCAATAATTTTGGTCGAATTCTAGGGTTGATCCACCCTCGGAAAACCCCTGTGAATTAGGGGGGTTGTTAGTTAAAAAATCATTATATTTGAGAGAGATATTGCTACAAGAATCAAATTTTATTCCATATCTGTTATTACTCCTAATAATATTACTGGAAATAAAGCAATTGCTTGATTCATGAAGAGTTAGCCCATTTTTAACATTTAGAATTAAGGTATTATCATATATCTCTGCATAATTTGATGAAGATTCAAGGATTAGACCGTTTTCACATTTCTGAATTGAATTCTTAGAAAGAAGCGATCTATTAGAAGATTGTAACTGAATTCCATGACCCTCTGCAGTATTAATGAAATTAGCTGATATATTAGAGTAATCAGAGTTAGAGAGAGTCACGGCTCCTTCTTGAGTATCGGAAATGGTATTTGCATATAGTGAACAGTTTTCAGATGAAGACAATTCTATCCCATAATCATTATTAGTAATGGTATTTTGTGATACGAAACAATTAGGACTATTCTCAAGTAATATTCCTTCTGCTGTAGTAATATTAATTACTGAATTATTGTAAACATATGTTTGAGGAGAATCACTGATTTTTATTCCAGATTCTTTGCATTCCTTAACTGAATTATGAGTAATTTGCACACCGTTGCAATTAGTAAGGATAATACCAGAACTATATGCATCAGAAATTATATTCAATTCAATTGTTGCATTTTGAACATCATTTAAGTCAATAGCACAATTAGGTTCATTCATTGTATTGTTACTTATCTTAAAATGTAAACGGGTATTAGAAATGTATATTGATTTTCCAATAGAAAAAACATAGTTTGCGATTAAATAAGGATTAGAAATGGAGCCATTTCCAGGCCAACCATATTCGTGCGCTTTTTGATGAAATACTTGGTCAGAGGTAATTACTATACTGTTTGATGTGCTTTTTAGACTTGGAAATTCATTAGCATTTAGAAAAAGGGTTTCTTTAGTATCCTGTTCAGAAAAATACGTAGGTTTGGGATAAAAAATAGAAATCAGGGCGAAAAGAAGGAGTAAAGCCAAAATTTGTTTAGTAATTGCAGTTTCCCTCATGATTGTGATCCCTCAAGAAATTACTTAGTCTAAAAATAACACTTATTCTTTAATTTTTTCTATAGGATCAAAAAAAGAGAAAGAGAAAGAAGAATATTTCTATGACTTCTTCCTCTTCTTGACAATGTGAATTGATAATGCCATAAATACCAGTAATGGAATGGTCATTATGAATTCAAAGGCACTGGCTCCTTCAGTCGTAGGAGATGAAAGTGTATCTGAATTGGTTGTTGTTGTAGTTGCAGTAGTAGCTGTAGTTGTAGTTGTAGTGTCATCTATCTCCGGAAAAGTGATTTTCATAAGAGTTGTATCAAAATCACCTCCAGAAGTAGATTGGTATGCATCTGAAGTTACAGGAAAATCAGAAGAATTCGTCCATGGAGCTACGTATGCTTGATTTGAATTAATACCAAGATAGCACCCTGTTATCCAATCTGTATCTGATCCTCCTATTAGGGTGGAATATTTTAACTTGGATCCATCAGCGCTAAGAATACCAATAGTTGCGTCAAGGGTACCTTTGAGTGTTGATCCATCTGTTGAGGGCCAATCTATACTATCAGTATCTCCTGCGAAATGAATATCGGATGTAGCTTCATTAAATTCAACAACACCTATGAAATCACTATAGAGTATTAATGGATCATCAGTTCCTGGTCCACTTCCTCCAAGATAGGTAGAAAAGACAAGAGAACTCGCATCAGATAATATTTTTAGGATAAAAGCATCACTGATTCCATCAAAGGTCTTATCGTATGCATTAGCTGAAATTGGAAAATCGCTAGAATTAGTAACTCCGCCAAGGATAATATTACCATCACTATCAAGATCAATACCAAATACTACCTCTGATTCAGTACCTCCAATAAATGTGGAATAAAGCAATTCTGAACCGTTCGAGGAAAATTTAGATAAGAAAATATCATCCTCACCAGCAAGATGCTTATCCCAAGCATTTTCTGAAATAGGAAAATCATTCGAAGTGGTCCTACCACTGACGATGATATTCCCTAAATCATCAATTTGCATAATCTCAAGACCCTCTTTTGCTTCACCACCTAAAAATGAGGAGTAAAGCAGTTTAGAACCATTGTTCGATATTTTTGTTAAAAAACACTCTCCTTTCGTACCCCAAGGATCAGGAAGCGGTTGATCAACCTCATAAACCTTATCAAATGCATCATCAGAGACCGGAAAGCCATTCGATCTAGTAGAACCGGCAACCCATATATTATTGGAAGAATCCAACTCAATAGCCGCGACATTGTCATTACCTGTTCCACCCAAATAGGTGGCCCATATTAAAGACCCATTTGAAGCTATTTTGCTAATAAAACCGTCATTAGGACCTCCCCCATGTGTGGTGTCGTACGCTCCTGGAGTGGCGAATCCACTGGTTGAGAGGGTAGCTCCACAGAGATACATATTATCCTCCTCATCTAATACCACATCATAGAAGGTATCATAAGATGGGCCTCCCAGTACGGTAGAGAATAATAGTTCAGTTAAATTATCAGCATTGAACTTCGCGATGAATGTACTTGTTGATCCTATACTAGGATTAGGTTCTAGTGCCTCAGGAAAGTCAGATGAAAAAGTATCACCAATAAGAATGGGATTACCTTCACTATCGCAAAGGAGTCTGTAGGTTCTATCAGTTAAACTTCCGCCTATGTAGGAGGCATACTCAATCAACTCAGTTTGACCTACCTTAGCATCGACTGAGTTATTCCATGCATTACTTAGTTCTACCATTATTAAAGGGCTAATAAACATCATTAGTACCACTATTAATGGCCAAGTTTGTCTTTTTGTTCTTTTCATTTCATTCACAGTTTTCGTTCTTTTTTGATTCGTAATTAATAAGGAATTACAAACCATTTACAATAAAACATTTCTCTGTTATATAAGTTTTTCGATTTTTATTATAACATATTAGTTCAATTAAATACCTATAAAATTGATAATACCCTATGGATCTCATTTAATCGATAATGAGTTAGATCTTTATATAATTCTAGGATAATCATCCCTCTTAATACATTATTTTCATATAAATTAACGTTTTTAAAGAAAAATAGTCTTACACTTATAAAAAATTCTCTTAAATTGAGGGTAATCATAGATTGTACCCATTTTTTGCTTTTTATGTTAAATTAAAAAAAAAATATAAATTATAAAAAGGGAATACTCTGAATAGAAAATTGTGGGAATTTTGGATTGAATGGTTTGAAAGTTATTATTCTATCCAGGTTCTGATTTCTAAAACAAAATATTCTTTTTAACAGTATTACATGTTTGTATTGAAAATATTTATTGTAATGATAATAAATCTTTGACTTTTCGGTTTTTATGATAGAGTTTTTTAGAATTCTTTATTTACATGAAAAATTTTGATTTTCAATCTGAAATTCTTGAAAATTAGGGAAATTACTGTTTTAGAATTTCTATTCATTAATATTGGTACAAATTCTTGATTATTGAATTATAATTTATAGCGGAAAGATTTTTATAGCATGAGAAATAAATATGAATTTGTTTGAAAGAAACGAAGGTTTTTCAAACAAACCGATAAAGGAGTAAAGACAATGAATAAGAAAAGAAATAATTTATTTAGACATTTTCTAGTACTTATCCTTTTTGTTGGTCCTACATTGATTGTAGGGGTGAGTACTATACAAGAAACAGCGATATATCCTTCTATAGTTGAATCTGATCCGTTAGTGATTGAATATTCAACTTTCGTAGGTGGGAACCATAACGATGAGGGAGGGCTAGTCTGCATTGATAGTCAAAATAATCCTATTTACGTAGGAATGACTCAATCAGCCGACTTTCCAGTTACCATTGGTCCCACCTCCGCGGTAGAAAATAAAGATCACGTTTACATTGCAAAATTTAATGGACAGAATTTGTCAGAAGCGATCTTTTTCTCCATGATTGGGGGAAATGGTGAAACTAGAGCTCACAAAATGGCATTAGATGCAGAGGACAATATCTATGTTGCAGGAGGAACAAGTGTACTATCTAATTTTGCAACGGCTGGAGCATATGATACTACTCATAACGGTGGTAGTAGAGATCTATTTATCAGTAAACTAGCTGCTAATGGGTCTTTAATATGGACCACGTATTTTGGAGGAATAGGTTTTGAACAAGCTTGGGATATCGCATTAGATTCTTCCAATGATATCTGGATCGCTGGGGTAACCGACTCTAGTAATTTACATACAACTCCTGACGCATTCGATGACTCCTACGCATGGGCGCCTAATGAACCATTGGGTATGAGCGCAGAAGGCTTTCTAGCAAAATTTTCGAATGATGGTACTTCTTTACTGTATAGTTCTTACATTGGAGGTGACAATGGATCAGAAATGCTCAGGGCAATGGAAATCGATTCTTCTGACAATGTATACCTTGTAGGAGCTACTCGAGCTGATGACTTTCCTGTTACTGGTAATGCCTGGGATATTACTCATGAAGAAGGTATAGATAGCTGGGTTATGAAGTTTGGTCCCGATGGCTCCTCTTTACTTTGGTCTTCATTTCTCGGCGGAACCGAAAATGATTATATATCTTCCATGGCTTTTGATTCGACTGGTAACATAATTGTAGGTGGTTTTACAGAATCAAATGATTTTCCCATAACAGAGAATGCTAACCAAACAAGCTACCAAGGTCAACATGACATATTCATAACAAAAATTGCTGCAAATGGGAGTCAGCTTATCTTTTCGACGTATCAAGGTAGTAGTGGTTATGACTTCATCTGGCCATTGGATATTGACGAGTCATCTTCGAGAATCTATTTCGCTGGATATACAAATGGAACTGATTGGCCTGTTACTACTGGATCCTATATTGGCGGGACAAGTGATATCATTTTCGGAGTGTTAGAGGATGATGGGTCACAGGTGCTCTTTTCTACATATCTAGGAGGTACAGAAGAAATACCACAAGCTCCTCCTTACTTCAGTGATTTCCCTGAAAGTATAGTCGTACAGAATTCCACAACAGTATATATGATTGTTTGGACAAGCTCGTATGATTTTCATGTTACAGCTGATGCTTACGATTCTGAATATGACAACACTCCAAGAATTGATCTTCCCCTTGGAGGAGATGCAGGATTGTTGAAGCTTATCATTCCTGAATTACCACCTAAAGAGGAAGATACAACAGAGATTACTACTGAAGAAGAATCATCAACCACAACTGAAGATCAAGTAGAAACTACGACAACAACTACTACCACTACTGCTAGCTTCATAAGTTTGGCAATTCTTCTCCCTCTATTAGCAACTCTGTCGTATTTTTATCGTAAGAAAACGCAATGAAAATGAAGGTTGAACATAGCGTGTTCTTCCCCTTTTCTTTTTTTTATTGGATTTTGGTCAAAATGTTAAAAATATGAAAGAATCGTAAGGGTAATCTGCGAGAATTATTTATAGTCATGTTACTAAAGGAATTGAGAGAACACAATGGAAAAATACAAAGTCTTGTTTAGTAACTTTTTCATTTTTACCGTGATTTTTTGTTCTCTAATAACTTATCCTGACATAATTCAGGATAATAATTTCAGTGAGAGTACAAATTTCGCTGAATTTAGTGTAAATACAATAGAACAATCAATTGTTATCACTAGTAATGAGGACTTCCGTTCTTTTGCTTCAACAAGGCATTGGCGTGGTAATGGTTCAGTTGTTAATCCCTATGTAATATCAAATCGATTTTTGGGTGTTAGTCCAGTTAGGATTTCAAATACAGATGTACACTTTCTAATAGTAAATAACACATTTTTGAATACAAATGATGCCATTGATCTGAGAAATGTAGCCAATGGAATTATTTTCCGTAATTCTTTCACAAACTCAACTGCTAAAGCGATACTTCTAACCAATTGTATAAATATGAAGATTATTCAAAATATGTTTATTGGATGTAATCAAAATGGTATTAAAGCT
>JAEOSP010000678.1 GCA_016840305.1 Candidatus Hodarchaeota archaeon | reverse complement strand
AGAGTAGAATTTGGGTACGATTAAAGAACTGCAAAAATATCCTATTTATTTTTATAAGCTATACTAAGTATTATTTCCTTATACTAAACGACAAGTTTAAAAGAAGTCGAAAAAGAAAAAAGAATGTCGAAAATCACGGGGCAGTAGTTTAGCCTGGCCTAAAGAGAAAGGTTGTGTGCCTCCTCTGGTTAATGATGGGGGACTGTCAAGTTCTTTGCAGTCTTGCATTGGATGCCGAACTCCTTCGACCCGGGTTCAAATCCCGGCTGCCTCGCCAATTATTACTTTTTATTCGATAGCTTTTTATTATTCTAGAAACCAAAGGGCCTAATGAAGAGGTATGCTCTGTTATTCGTAATAATTATGCCAATAATTGTAGGTATATCTGTTACAAGCACTCCTACTTATGCAAATCAGTTTACTATCGAAGACGGAGATTTAGTTGATTATGGTTATCAAATGTATGTTGAAGGTGTTCTTGTAGAGACTAAGACTGAAGCCAATCCAGCTAAGATATCTGTCAAAGAAGGCAATACTATTCCTCCAGGATTATATGATTATCTTATTGGTATGGATAATGGGGAGATAAAAACTAATATTATTATTCCTCCTGAAGATGGATTTTCACCTATTGATCCTAATTATGCGATTTATTCTGGTAAAGCTATTACCTTCAATAACCTTCAAGTTTACATGATTAATGGTTATCATTACACAGAACTTACAACTGAACCCTCACCCAGATCATTTGCATTTTGGCTTCTTACAATTGGGGGTAGTATTTTAGGAGTGGCAGGTGCAATATTGCTCATTTATGGTGGTTATCGTTTTTATCCTAAACTCTTTGGCAAACGTTGTCTGGCATGTAAAAAAAGTGCAGTAGGTAATTGTAAGAATTGTGGTAAAGCATTTTGCAATAGTTGCTACTCAGCAGGTTGCCCAGCTTGTAAAGGAAGATCACTAATTAGATTTAATTGATTAAATGTGTCTCTTCGAAATTCTTTTAAATTTTTTTACTTTCTTACTATCAATGAAGCGTCAACTCTATATTCTGATATTGCTTTCAATTGTTACTTCTTTAGCTGTTGCTCAGTTCACATCAGTTGTTGCTTATGATAACCTATATGGGGTTGAATATGATGATATTGTTGATGTAGCTTTTGAGAGTTGGATTAATGGTGCATTCTCAAATAGTTTTACAGCTGAGGGTCCTTTCAGAGTTACAGTTAACACACACATAGTTAATGCGAATTTTACTAATGAACTCATTGGAATGAGACTTTGGGAAGTAAAACCCTATATTACTTGGATTGATGGAGAGGACAATTTGATTGAATATTACAATACAACTGTTACGAACTTGGTAAAAGATATTTCTCCACCTTCATCAGGTGCGTGGAAAATAATTCGTCCAATTTTATTCACTGTAATAGGAATAGGTATAGTTGTTGGCGGTATTTATTCTGGAGTGAAAATTCGTCAGCGAATAGGAATAAAAGGTTGTTCTACTTGTGATAACAAAGCAACTTCAAAATGTTCTAAATGCGGTAATAGCTTCTGTTCCAATTGCTCAAGCAAAGGTTGTACTATCTGTGGAAGTAGACAATTTATTAGAACTTAAATTTATTTCAACCATGAAAAATTTTTTTAATCGTCTCTATTATTTATTTTACGTTTTAATGCCAGGATAGCCAAGTGGTACGGCGGGGGTCTCGAAAACCTCTGGCATTAGCCTCCGGGGTTCAAATCCCCGTCCTGGCTCCAATGATTCTCCATACTTTTATTTCATTAAGTTTTTATTGTGCTCAGCTATTTTCTGCCTATAGGTGATTTTGTAATGGTATCCCCAACATTTCGTGTAAGAAGTATTTATGATGTTGCACTGATTAAACTAGTGTCTGAAAATCTTAATTTTGAACTTGTACAACCCCTTCCTGAACATGTTTCATTATTCAAAGTTGAAGAAAAACTGGTTCCTTATGACATTGAAATTCAAGATATCTTGGGAGGTTATGGAATTTCTATTGAAGGTGATGAAGAATACGTTTCCTCAATTACTGCTCTGTTTCATAAGCAAATTCCTAATTCGATTATTCTTCAACACCCTGTTCAGATCCACGCAGTCTATAATGGTAAGGTTGTACATGTTAATAATGAAAAAAATCTCTCAGTGATTGATATTGGAGAGAATGTTAATGCAATTTTATTTGGTTCAAATTTCCATAAAGGACAAAAAGTAGTTGTTCAAATCAAACAACTAAACATATTTGAGGATCAATTGCCTGTTTGTTCAACAGTTATTCATTTTCCAGGTCAATCTGTAATATTGGAAAGAGATGCAAATTTTGTTAGAGTTTCAAGAAAATTACCAAAATTGGATAGAGATAAATTATTTGAGTTAGGTAAAGGTTTGCGACCTGAAGATCACGGGTTAATAATGAGAACTAGTGCAACTAAAACCTCACGAGAAGCTATCCAAGCTGATATCGATCAACTTGTTCAAAGAGCTGAAGAGCTTGATTTGCTTATATCGGGTTCATCTTATGGACCAGGAATTTTACAAGCTGGGCAAACTGTTGCTCATGTTTTACTAGTAAAAGATGCCAAAGAAATGCTTACTGAAATTAGAAGTAAAGTAGTTTCAACAATACCATTGTACCATTGGTTCATGTCTTATTCACAAGAATTAAAGCTAACAACAACTTTTGCTGAAAGAATTGGAAAAGATATGGATGGAAAGAAAATCTCTAATGTGCTTAAAGAAATAATTCTAGAAGAAGATTTCAGCGATAACTCAATAATGTATTTAGAAGAGTACAAATTGACTTCT
>JAEOSP010000677.1 GCA_016840305.1 Candidatus Hodarchaeota archaeon | reverse complement strand
TATAATCCAAATAAATAGGGATCTGAGGGTTGTATATTGTTGAACCATTTTCATGGTCTGATGAAATAGTTGGATATCCTAGGGTAGTATTAATCTGGGGAGCCGTATCTCCTACAAGTTTCATTACTTGAGAGCCTGATAAGGTTGAAGAATCAACAGGTTGTCCTGTATCTTCATTATCATCAGGTGTGATTACTACCCATATTAGATCTCCTGCTGTAAATGCGGAACTTGAAAGAATGGTGCTTCCTTCAACTGTGTTCACAGAACCCATATGAACTATTTTCCATTCAATTTTCGAGAAATCTAAATCGTGATCGGCATCATAAAAGTCATAAGAAAGTAGGAGATCAACAGTTGTAGAAATTCCTCCACTTAGTGTGATATTCTCAATGAGTGGTTCTGAATTTGCTATTGTTTGGATTGCATAGCTGGACCATGATGACCAAGCAGCTCCATCAAAGATCTGTACTGTAAACCACCATTGGTCATATTTGGTAGTATAAGAAGAAGATACTGTGGTTTGATTTTCCATATCAAAAATTTCATACATTGATCCATTGTCTTTAAACCACCTAATGTGAGCATCAATAATAGTATCACCATCCGCATCATACTCATCCCAATCAGCAATAAGGCTATTTGAAGTGAATAAACCTGATGTAGGGACATAGATTTTAGCGGAGAACTCCACGATAGTAGGGGGAGAATTCTGAATATTAACACTAGCATTGTTCCACTCGGAATAATCAGTACCATCTGAAACTCTAATTGAAACATTCCATTGATCACCCTTTGAAAATTCAGTTGCTAGAACCTGTGTAAGATCATTGTATGTTGGTTGAATGACATTATTTTTATACCATCTAATTTGAGTTCCAGTTTGTAGATCTGAATCTAGATCAGTAAATGTATAAGTTACATCCAGATTACTGCTTGCGGTAGGACTGACTGGCGAAAATTGAATATTTGTAGCTGTTGGAGCAGTGTTGCCAATTGTAACTGTAACTGAAGTTTTTTCTGATCCAAACTCTATTCCATCAAAGGGTTTCACATTGAAATACCAATTCTGTCCTTTTGAAGTTGCAGATGAGGGAATGAGAGTCTGATTCTCATATAAATTTTGTACAATTCCGTTTAAAAACCATCGAATGAATGACCCAGTTTGTAGATCTCCATCAATGTCGAAATAAACATATGATGCAGTCAAATCATCTTCAGTTTTAGGATTAGTTGGAGATAATTGCAGAACACTTGCAGTGGGTGCAGTATTACCAATAGTAACATTGATAGGACAATTATCCCACATTCCATAATCATTACCATCATAAGGTCTAACTTTGGTATGCCATTCTTCCCCAGTAATAGTATTGCTTGAATCAACTGTAGAGGATCCATTTAATGATCCTTGTAATACCCCATTTTTATACCATATAATTTCTGTACTATCCTCGAGATCATTATCCGCATCCACGTAGGTATATGAGACTAATAGATCATTTCCAGTTTTTGCATCACTCGGAGAAATTAGGAGATTTGATGTAGATGGAGCAGTGTTGGAAATCGTTACATTGATGGAACATCCTATCCATACCCCAAAGTCAGTTCCATCTTTAGGTCGGACTTTGAAATGCCAAACATCCCCTTTAGATGTATATGAGGAAACTACTTGAGTTGAATCATTCAATGTAGCTTGAAGAATCCCATCTTTGTACCATTGGATCTGAGATCCGCTTTTTAAATCTCCATCTACATCAGTATAATTATAATCGACATTTAAAATATCCCCTGTTTTAGCAACACTTGGGATTATTTGTAAATCACTAGCAACAGGGGCAGTATTAAGAATTGTAATAGCAGCAGAGAGACGCTCGCTCCCTAACGCCGTTCCATCCTGAGGTTGAATAGTAAAGTACCAGATTTGCCCTTTCGATGTAGCTGATGAAGGAATAGTGGATTGATTTTCATAAGCGCCTTGAGGAACCCCATCTTTGTACCATATAATGTATGAAATAGTTTCAATATCACTATCGGCATCACTATAAGTATAGGTGGCTGTTAGATCATTACTAGTCTTTGCACTAGTTGGTGTAACTTGGAGATTGCTAGCACTTGGTATCGTATTTTCTATGGTTAGATTGATTGGACAACCAACCCATAATCCAAAAGTACTACCATCTTTTGGTCTTACTTTGAAGTGCCATACCTCTTCTTTAGCAGTATTAGGTGAACTTATTGAACTAGAACCATTAAAAGCACCGTGCAAGATTCCATCTTTATACCAAATAATTTCAGTCCCACTCTCTACATCATTGTCTACATCTGAATAATCATAATTTATTGAAATGTCATCATTCGTTTTAGCATCTGAAGGTGAAATATACAAATTACTGGCCGAAGGAGCAGTGTTAATAATAGTTGTATTTACAGGGCAGCTAACCCAGGAACCAAAATTAGTTCCATCTTTCGGGAGGACTTTGAAATGCCATTCTTCACCTTTACTCGTGTAACTTGGGCTTATGGTTGATGAATCATTTAATGCCCCTTGTAACACTCCATCTTTATACCAGATAATTGCTGTACCACTATCAGAATCACCATCAGCATCATTAAAATCATAGTTTGAATTAAGAGAATCAAGAG
>JAEOSP010000070.1 GCA_016840305.1 Candidatus Hodarchaeota archaeon | reverse complement strand
GAGCTTAAAGAGGCTATCATAAAGAAAGTTGAACTAATGAGAATCTTCCTACGTAAACCTGGAGAAAAAGCTGATATGGATGAACCAATGATTGTACCAACTGGTTCGACGGTTGAAGATATCTGCATAAAACTTCATAGGCGATTCAGAAATGATTTCCGTTTTGCTAATGTATGGGGTCGTTCAGCTAGGTTTCCAGGCCAAAAGGTAGGTTTACGTCATGTATTGGTCGATACAGATATAATAAAAATAGTTCTTGAAAAATAAACAATCTTTTCTTTTTCATTACTAATATTTTAATCACTTGAGAACAGAAAAAACGAATGAAAGGCTTTCATGAATGATAGAGTGTGGTAGATTGATAATTAAATCACTAGAAGTTCCAAGAGAAAGTGTCATAAATTTTCTAGTTAATCTAGCGACCTTATCAGTTATTACCTTTACTCCTATATGGGGAAGAGAACTCGGTTTGACCGATCCTGATATTGCTTTAGTAGCGACTCTTTATGCACTTGTGGCTTTTCTTTCAAGTATAATAACTGGAAGATTGTCTGATATTCTGGCTACAAGGAAATTTTTTGTCATGGGAGGATCTATAACGGGTGGAATTGCACTGATTGGATTGCTTATTCCCGATAAGTTATTTTTCATGATTTTCCGAGTAGCTAGTGGGTTTGGATTTGGAATGTTGATTCCTTCTTTGGTCGCATTAGTATCAGATAAAAAGAATAAAATTGGCAGTTTTTCCTCATTTGGCTCATTTGGATGGGCGCTTGGTGTAATTATTAGTGGTATTCTTGGTATATTTTGGCTTCCTGCTATTTTCATATTCGGTGTACTCGCTCTTGTTGGTGCAAGTATCATTTCTTTTTATCTCGTTGATGAAGAGCCCTCTAATCGTCAACTTATAGAGGACAGCTTTGTAAAAATATTCTGGGAACGAAAATCTGCTTATCTTACCATTGGGATTAGGCACAGCTTTGCTAATTCTATTTGGACATTTTGGCCGTTATTTTTAGTCTCGTTAGGGGCAAATACCTTCTGGATAGCTATTATACAGTTTATTAATGCCTTTACGCAGTTTATCATAATGCAAAAATATACTGATAGACTAAAAAGCCAAACAATGATAACGTTAGGGTTATTACTATCTGCTTTAGCATTTTTCACATTCACTATCCCCACTGATTTTTGGGGAATATTTCCAACCCAAATAATTTTAGGTCTGTCATGGGCTTTCCTTTATGTTGGTACTCTTCGTTACAGTATGGAAAAAACTGATTATGACAAATCTACTTCAGCAGGATTTCTTACTAGTACACAAGCAGTTTCAGGGATATTTGGATCCAGTATAGCACTTTTTATTATATCCATTGGTGGATCTTATATTGATATCATGAATATTGCAACCATTGCCACATTCTTGACATTAGTAGGATTTATATTAAGCAATTATAGGATAAATGATAACTAGTATTGAAGTATTAGAATATCTAGTCCTCTGAGATTACTAAATTTTTGTGATTTAACCTGGGAATTATATCACAATTTTTATATTAAAGTCAGAATTAAATCATCAAATATGTTTAATTCAGCATTTATCGGCTCATTAGAAGTACCAAACAGATTTATTCGTTCAGCAACAGCTGAATTTGGAGCAAATAAGGATGGTACAGTTACGAATGACTATTACGAGCTATACACTAATCTTGCTTTGGGGGAGGTCGGTTTGATAATTCAGGGACATCTCTACATTATGGATGAAGGAAAAGCTCATGAAAAAATGGCTGGGATAGCCCATGATTATCATGTAGATGGTCTTAAACAGATAGTTAAATCCATTCATAACACAGAAACTGGTAGTAAAGTTACAGCACAATTAAACCATGGAGGTATTCATTCATTCTCTAAGAAAGCTCCATCC
Organism: Candidatus Hodarchaeota archaeon; assembly: GCA_016840305.1. The sequence goes on along the minus strand of JAEOSP010000070.1, from coordinate 2,173 downwards.
AAGCTTAAAGATAAGGAATCTCTGGCAATGTCTGAAATAGATATTGAAAATGTGATAACTAGTTTTGGAAAAGCAGCCATAAGGGCTAAAGATGCTGGTTATGATGCTATTCAAATTCATGCTGCTCACAGTTATCTTGTAAGCCAATTCTTATCAAGTAAATTCAATCAGAGAAATGATTCTTGGGGAGGTAGCTTGGAAAATAAATCAAATCTACTATTATCAGTATATCAGAAGATTAGAGCTCAAGTAGGATCTGGCTTTCCAATTTTAGTTAAAATGAACAATTCAGATGAACCTCATGCAGGATTTCCTATTGAAGAGGCGGTTAAAGTTGCAAAATGGCTATCAGAAGAGGGATTAGACGCTCTCGAGATTAGTGGAATGCGGACAACTCGTACTAAATTTGAAGTGGAAGGATATTATTCGAAAAACGCCAGTATAATAAAGCAAAATATTGGTGACATGCCTCTTTCAGTGGTTGGAGGATTTCGTTCTTTGAAAGTGATTCAACAACTCCATCAGGAATTTGCAGATTTCATTTCTATTAGTCGTCCTTTTATAAGAGAACCTGATCTAGTAAAGAAGTTACGAGAAGGAAAGGAGAAAGCTGATTGTATTTCATGTAATAAATGTTTCAAAGCACCAAAAATAATTACTTGTCTCGATGAAGGATTCTTGGGTTAAATAAGTAAATATTATATAGCGTTCTTTATTATAAAATTTTTCCAGTTGTAATGAGGTGTTTCGATATTTGAGAGATGGGATAATTAGATACGCAGGAATACTTAAACTATTCTTAATAATTGGAATAATAATAATCCTTACTGGTCTTGCATATTTTTTTGGTATCTTTGAGATAGATGAGTATTCAATATTAGGAGCACCTGTAAATTCTCTTTATGGAATTACTTATCTAACCCTCTATGCCTTTGGATTATATTTAGTATTTTTTGCTATACTTCTTATTCTACCAACATTAGACAAAAATAGCCGTAAAGGATTAAAGAAATATCGAAAATTGTTAATTTCGGTAGAAATATTTGGTTTAATTCTCATCCTCTATTCACGTCTTGTTAATCTTGGTATTCTACCTACAATGGATTTTAATTACAATTGGTTGAATTATTTCATCATTGGAACCATGATATCTATTATAACTCACTTAATTCTCATATTTTCTACCGAAAATTTTCAAGATTTATCCAAACACAACTGGGTTTGGATTCTACTTATAATTGCGGGTATTTATACCGAATTACTCTCACTCCTCACTTATTGGTCATTATTGCTTACACTAGGAATCCCAGCTAAATGTTGGGGTGATCTATTTCTATTTGGTATCGTTTTTCTTTTTCTTGGCGGCCTTCCGTTATTAGTATCCTATAAACAGACACACAAACGTATTTCATTTGGTTTAGGAATTCTATCTCTAATTCTAATCATTTCAGGATTAATAACCTACCTTGCACCCACTCTCGCCTTAAATGGTGTACTTTTTCCACTATCCATCTTTAGGTATAACAAGTACTTTGATTATCTCTTCTTTGGGGCATTACTTCTGATCATCGGGGTATCTGTTGCTTCATATCTTGAGGAAATTCAGAGTATTTTCAAAAAATTTTCAGTACTATGGTTGACTTTATTGTTTCTGGGATTCCTCCAATATTTCTTAGCAATACTGATGGAAATCACAGACACCTATTTCATAGATTTAGGTTTGGATTTTCTTTTTCTTGAAAGTGCTCGGGGTTCTCTCATGTTTGGTATGACCTGGAATGTATTCTTCATTAATGGTTTTATTACTACTCTATCTGTCCTAATCATTCTAAGCTCAATAATCCTCAAGGAATCGAACTTAACACAAAAAATCCAAGATCAAGCAATTGAATAATTTTCAAGCAAAGTTTGTAGACTAGACGTTTTTCTCGTTCATACTTTAGAAAATTGAATTTACTGCACTAAGGATAATAAACTATCAAACTAATTTCCACAAAGACCTTAATAACATCATTGTAGAGAGAAAAACCTTGGTCACTAATGAAATCATTGGTACATTCCTTGCTTTCGGAGCAGCATTTTGTTGGGGTTCAGCAGGGGTATTATATAAAGCAACTATTAAAACTGAACATTCTCTTTTCCTTTCAATTGTCTATCGTGGAGCTATTGCAGT
>JAEOSP010000069.1 GCA_016840305.1 Candidatus Hodarchaeota archaeon | reverse complement strand
CATGAATAATTATACATATCTCCTTCAATATTAAGCAATTTCATGTTCTGAACTGCTTTACCAAGTTTTATTCTCCCCTCTGGGGACAATTTCCATAATAATGAGAAATTTTGACGGTTTTTCATGTGTTCATGTTGTAGTAGAGAAAAAAAATGTTTAAAATAAAGATAACTCTTAGAATGAGGATTATCGGTTTCAATCTTTTCAAAACGTGCACAAAGTTCCTTAACAAAACAGTAGGAACAAACTGTAATATCAATTACTGGTGGTTGATAATCCTCATACTGAAATAGGTAGCAATGATTTCTTGCTACATGGATATTTTGCAATAGTTGTACATTTAGATCAGTTTTTCGAAAGGATGGTGTACCTAAACCTGAGTAAATCACAAAAGATTCTTTCACAGCTTTAGAAGGAAATGGACTCAGTCCGTGCATATAAACTAGTGTTTGAAATAAATCTGACTCCCAAGTATTAAGCTCTTTTGATGGGATCTTTTTACCAGATTTCAGCTCATATAATTCATTTCTTGACCAAAAGTCTATTCTCCCCATTAATCCATATTTTGGGGAAAGAAATGTCATTTCTGGAAAAACCGCAGCTTTTTGAAGGGTGAGGGCGGACTTGAAAAGGCCATTTATAACTGGAATAATCTCGTTTTTAAATTTATCAATATTTACTGATAAATATGAGAGGGAAAACGTATAATTATCAATTACTTTTGCTAAAGCATCTTTAACTGTGTGTTTTTGTGAAACTAGCAGAGAATAAGTATCGTGGATTATCAATCCACGAATCATTGGAAGTGTTGGTTTTGATTCTCCTTGAATGAATTGCAAAAATGATTGACGAGGGCACAATTGAGCACTAGCAATCGTTCTTGCGTTTATTAATATATCAGGATTAATGATAATAAGAGTATCAGGGGTAGTTTCAAATTCAGTTTCTGATGTTTTAAATGCGTCAATTACACGTATATGAGTTAAATAGCTCATTTTTGAGAATGGAACGTAAACCCAAGGTTTCAACAGTGTTAGCTTAATCTTCTGTTGTTTATTAGGGTCATACAACTCTAGTGAACCATTATTTCTGCTTAAATAGAGCGTATTGAGCACTGTCATTAAGTTCACACAATTGAATCTACGTTCTTTCTTTTGTTATTTAAAAAGTTGTGATTTTTCTGTTGTACGAGGATATTACTTATAAAGTAATAATAATCTGCTTGAAAGCAAATGAAAGGATTAACTCATGTTTTATTCGGATTAGGTTTTGTAAGCAGTCTATTAGTTCTTCTCCAAACTCCGGTAATACTTTGGGTTATAGGCACATTTATTATCGCTACTTTTTTCTCACGATTACCAGATTTCGATCAAAAGATAGCCAAAATTACATTCAATCATGTCGTTCCTCATAGAGGTATACATTCCCACAATCTATTGTATGGATTACCTCTTTTTTTTATTCCATTTGTACAGAGCTCTCCAATTATGGTAACAGCGATCGTTTCTATCTTTGGAGCACTTTTTGCCCACAGTTTGATAGATGCTTTTAATTCTGGAGGAGTTTGGCTTGGTATCTTTCATCTTTCGATCGGAAAAATGAATTGGGATTCACTCTCTGGTAATCTAGGATTCAAAATTTTAGGTATTGTTTTACTCGTATTATCAGGTCAGGAATATATGTGAGTATTTTAGTTTTAATCGACGGAGTGTAATGAAAAATGGAAGAAGCTCTTTATCTCAACGATATGTACCTTCAACAGTTTGAAGCAGAAGTTATTTCTGTTACTGATGGAAAATTTATAGTTCTTAGCCAAACAGCCTTTTATCCAAAATCAGGTGGAATTTCTTATGACCAAGGTGTCCTGATTCGCGATAATGAAGAATTTCCAGTTATTTTTGTTGGAAAATTTGGGGGAAAAATCTCTCATGAGGTAGAAAAGGTGGGATTAAAAGTTGGAGACAAAATTAAAGGAAAATTGGATTGGAATCGTCGATATACTTTGATGAGATACCATACGGCAGCTCATGTGTTATCAGGAGCATTTTATAAAAATTTGAAAGCAAAAATCACAGGAAATGAAATCTCAATTGATCAAGGAAGAATAGATTTCAATCTAGATGATTTTGATAGAAGTCTGATAGAAAAGCAGGTTGAGAAATCTAACGAAATCATAAATGCTGATTATCCAGTGGAAGTATATTATCTAAATAGGACAGAAGTTGAAGAAAATCCTGATCTAATAAAATTAGTAATGGGTTTACCCAAAAATATCGAAATTATACGAATAGTTGACATTAAAGGATTTGATAAACAGCCCGACGGAGGATGCCACGTTAAATCTCTCAGTGAAATTGGTAAAATCTCGGTCAGGAAATTAGTAAATAAAGGGAAAAATAATCGTCGTTTATATTTTACTCTAGAAACTATGAATGGTGACTAATTCATGGAAATAGTAATAATAGGAGGCAATCCTGCGGGATTGAGCGCTGCTAGTGCCATTCGTCGGCTCCATCCAGATTGGGAAATTGATGTTTACGAAAAAGGGGAGTATATCTCCTATGGTGCCTGTGGAATTCCATACTATGTTTCTGATGAAATTCAAGATATTAACAATCTAATTACTCTTACGAAAGAGCAAATGGAAAATAAAAGAAAGATACCAATTCATACTAACCATGAATTAACTGATGTTGATTTTTCATCGAAGAAAGTAGAAATACAAGGTAAAACCAAGTTCAAACGGACTTATGATTCTTTAGTTATTGCTACGGGTGGGAATGCGAAATCCTTTCCTGAATTGAATATTGAACACACCCGTATTTTCTATGTACATACCCTTAATCATGCTACCCGACTTAAAACTGTTTTAAAGAACCCGAAAAATAACATTAAATCAGTAGTTGTGATAGGCGCAGGTTACATTGGATTAGAAATGCTAGAAGCTTATAAAGCTATGAATATTGATGATATAACTATAATTGGCCCACGTCTTGTATTTCGATCAAAAACTCAAAACTATATTCGGGAAGAACTCACAAAATATGGTATAAATGTCATTATTGGGAAGAGAGTGAAAAATCTAGAATACGTTTCAGAAAATCAGCTGAAAATTAATCTTGATGACGACTCATCTTATACTACCGATCTGTTACAAATTTCCATCGGAGTATCTCCTGCAACCGATGTTTTCCATAATAAAGGATTAAAAATGCTACCTAATGGAGCGATAATTACTAACGAGTTTATGCAAACAAATATACCAGACGTTTATGCAGCTGGTGATTGTAATGCTTCTTATCACCAGATTTTAGATAAAAATGTGTACATACCCTTAGCTCCTGCAGCAAACAAACAAGGAAGATTAGCTGGCTCAGTTATCGCGGGTAAAAAAGTTGATCCATACTTTGGGGTTGTAGGTACTTCTATATTCAAAGTTTTCGATCTTTATTGTGCTAAAACTGGTATATCATTGGAAGAAGCCTTAAAACTTGGTTATGAGGCGGAATCAATTATTATTGATAATAATGAAATAGCGCATTATATGGGATCAAAGAAAATGTCAGTTCTACTCGTTTTTGACTCAAAAAGTCACAAATTGTTAGGAGCTGAAATTACGGCTCCTTCTACATTAGGCGCGAAGAAAATAGACACATTGGCTACAGCTCTTTCAGCTAAGATGAGTATTGAGGATATTCAAGCTCTAGATTTAGCCTATGCTCCCCCTTTCGCCCCAGTTTGGGATCCTATCCTCATTGCTGCAAATGTGGCAAGAAGAAAGTGTAAATAGTGGAAGTAACTAATTTTTTCAAGCTCGTAGAGCAATTGCATCTATCATTAAGCTAGCATTTAGCGGAAGAGCTGCTGCTTGCAGAGTTACTCTTGCTGGGGGGTCACTAGGAAAAAATTTTGCATACTCCTCATTAACAATTTTAAAATCTTCAATTTTGGCAAGATAAATTGTAGTTTTTACGACATCGCTCAAATAGGCTCCCCCTTTTTCGAGTATATCTTCAATTTTATTCATAACTTGAATCGTCTGGGTTTGTATATCCGCAGATAAATCGGATGCAATTTGTCCAGATACAAAAATTGTCTTTGTACCTGAAGCTATTATGGCTGGTGAGTACGGGCCTACCACTTTTCCTGTGTTAATGGGTTTCTTCAGTTTCATACACCTTAATCTTATCTCTAACGTTTGATTTTATACTCGGTTTGGTAAGTTTAAAAGTTGTAGGTTTGTTTCTATATCTGTTATCGGTTCAACACTTGGCATCAAGATTGTAAGAGAATCTTGCAAATGAAAGAAACATTAAAACCTGGTAATATTTGTCCCCCAACATAAAAACCATCTTTTCTAGCGAAAATTCCATATATAAGAACAATTTGGTTTTTTGCCATATTTCTCAGTAGTTATAATGTTTCTAAGGGTTACTGGAAAGTATTCGCAATTTGAATGTCTATCATAAAATCCTAATATTGCACGTGACACTGTACCAATAACACTAATCCTACATGCTCCAATCTCTTGGTATTCTTTACAAAATTTTTGAAGTTATAGAAGAATATCCTTTTCCTTCATTAAGTGAATTACGAAGCTCCATTCACAAGTTTGTGCTAAATACTGCTTCATCATTCTACATTGAGGACAATTATTATCTCCTACTTGATCACTAGTGGCTATTTGTATGCTTCCTGCTTAAAATTTAAAATCGTGTAATAATTTCAATTTAAATAGAGTTTACGGAGTAAAGATTACTGGAAGAAAGTGATGAAACGTAATATTTTTAAACAAGAGAACGGACGGTTTACTAGTTGTGAGAAAAATACGATTTAATCCCCTCTCCTCGGTTTTTAGGTACCACTAAGAGAATACTACAATGAGAATACGTTGCGATAGTCCATGCTCCCGATGTGTACTAGAAGGTGGCCCAAGTCGAGATATTTCTGATCAATTTAGTGCCTATTATTGTTCAACATGTCGGAAAGCGTTTTTTTGTGAGGTAGGAGTCGTTCAACACTTTTCTACCACAAATAAAGTGTCGCATTCGTGTGTGGAGTGTGGTGTACCACTTGTTCGTAAAAATCTAGATGAAATCAGTATGCTAAAAGCTAGGTTCCTAACTAAAGATCTTGCTACGGGAAGTAGGCGCATTTCACCAAGAAGAATCACTCCTGAAAAGGATAATAATAGATTAAAATCGCTTTCAATGCTTTTTGAAACGAAATCTGTCAGTTATTATCATCGCTCACTGATCGATGAGCTGTGTTACATTTCTGGTCTTACTCCTCAAATCATAAGCAATTTTGCAAGGGAATATGGTATCAGTGAAACAATTATCTCCCAGCTAACTGGAGAACGAGAAGAAATATTGTTAATTCTCTCTAGTTTAAAACCTAAATTCGTAGAGGTTGTTCATGATATCCTAATTGGCCGTGATCCATCTATTGAAGGTGGTTTAGCATTAAGATTTACGGTATTTGCAGGAAACATAGGAGAAATTGTTTTCATACAGCCATCAGGAGCAATGGTAGAAGCAGGACCTTTTGATTTAATAGCTTATGATCATCAAGGTATGATGGTGTGGATATTTTGTGTTCAAGGAACTGTAGATGCCGATGATGTCAGTAAAATAATTACTCCTGTTCTAAATCAGAATTTAGAAGAGTTTAAAGGTATATCCAGTATATATATGGTAGCTCATGGTTTTTCATGGGTAGCAAAGCAGGTACTTAAGAAGTACAAAGGGATTGTTGTACGTGAAGGTGAAAAAACACGTACAATTCCATTTAAGCTTTGGATTGAAGAGAAAGAAACTGAGAAATTTGAGATAGGTTTTAAATCAATTATGTGACATTCGTGAATGATATGCAAGGTACTTCCCCTAGTTCCTCTTTTCAGGTATACCATAAAATTGTATTTCTCGGGAAACAACGAGTTGGAAAATCCCTACTCGTACAGAGACTTCTGGGATCAACTTCAACTTCTAAACACGATTCATCAGGGATTGAATATTATAATTTAGAGCTAGATTATAAGAATAAAGTTAATTATCTTCAATTTTGGGATTTATCATCTCATTTTGAAGAGAAATTTGATCTTTTTCTTCGAAATACAGCTTTAGTTATCTTTGTATTTGATTTCAATGATAAAGAGTCTCAGACGTATATACGATATCTTTACGATGCAAATACAAATTTATTTTCTTCAACAAAGTCAATGTTTGTTGGAATCACTAACAAGGAAGGAAAGTTGAAAACTTGGAAAGATTTTGCGAGCTGGATTAAAGAAAAGAATTTCGTCATTCATCCGACCTTCCTCCTCAAAAATGAAGGCATTTCACAGTTATTACAAATGATTGTCCAGTTAATGGATAATGAGGAAGACTAGTAAGCTATTTCCATTCTTTTTCGGATTCATTATGGCAAGAGGATTGAACAATTTCACATTCCCACCATCTCGTACCGATTTCAAATTGACAATTATCATCTGTGATTTGGCATTTTCTTTCTTCGGTTAAATATAGACAGAAACTTGCCATTGATAGTTTTAGATTCATTTTTCCAGGTTGTTCTCCAAGGCCATATTTCTCTGCGATTTTCTCTCTAATTTCTTGATAATTACGCACTTGAAGGGTTGTTAAAACACTTCCAGTTTTGAAAGTTATACCTCCAGCGAGAGAATCATCGAACTCAAGAAATTGGAATAGTTGTTTTTGAAGACTATCAAGAACGTCATCATCGATGTCCACGACACCCATTAAATGAAGCATTTCACGTAACTTTTTTCTAAACATGGGTTAAACACCGAATACAGATTTTTTTGAGTCTAAGTCATTTGTACAAGTTTTATATTTAAACCTAAATATACACATTTTACAAGTCAATTCGTATTGCTACCCAATAATCTCCTCTCTAAAATGAAGGTGAATTGTATATGACAGAAGAAGATATGAATCCCGTTGCTTGGATTTCGTTAGCGTCCATTTCTGGATTAAGTTTAGTATCTTTAGGCCATCCTGGGCTAAGATCAGTTGATGAGCAAGTTTACACAGGCGGATTGACGGCTGTTCAGCAAATGCTTGGAGGAGAAGTAGGTGGCGATACCGCAAGATTCGTAGGAGGAAGTCATAGCAATAAAACAGGACGTTTTCTTGTTAAAGCTAAAGGATCTGAATATGAATTAGTAGGACAGTTCTTATTAATTTCATCAACTCATATAGCAGTTGCACCTGTTTTAATTGAATTTTATGAGTGTTTAGTGACTTTTTTTGCTGAAGAAACATTAAAAACAGATTTAGTAGAACGTGCTGAGAAGGAATTTACAGCATTCGGAATTTCCGATGTACTACCATTCTTCTTTAATAGCATAAGTAAAGCTCGTAAAAAGGTATCTATACCGTCAAATGATAAATTATTTGGTGAAGCTCTGCAAGAAAGTCTTGAGAAATCAATTAGTGATCATGAGTACTCCAGTACGTTGGTCAAAATTTCAGGAATGAAGGGAAAATACAGAAAAACTGTTGATAAAGTTAAATCGGAGAGAAATGATCTATTAAGCAACTTCATTAATGAATTGGTAGAGTTTTTAGCTAGTGAATACCCCCATTCGCTAGTGATGTATCCTAAAACAGGATCGATTCAAAAGGAAACTCAAAAGTATGTTAATAGTCACTTAAACAGTTTAAATGTTGCAGATAGATTGCAGGAAGTAATAAAGAATTTTGAATCAAACGATCTTACGAGATTTTTGGAAGAATACTCATTACACGAAGTTACAAAGGAGAATTTGAGTACTCGACTTGAACAAGAGATTTTCAGAAAATACATTCATGAATTTCCTCTGTTATTTCTAGCTAATCCAGAAATTGAGACCTTCGAGGCTGAAATACAAGCATTAACAAACCGAATTAATGAAAATTACGACCTCGGTGGAACTTTAGCACGGATTGCAGAACAAATGATTGGGGAAGAGGGTGACGTAAAACTAGTGATACCATATATAAGGCATTTTTGCGACCAATTTTCGGCAGGATTAACACCTTCCGCCTGGAAATATATGCAAATAGTCTTCAAACTAATTACTCAGAAAACTAATATAGAAATAATAGCTGTTCTCCCAAGTATGAAAGATCAGATTCCTCCCTCTCATTTTGCCACAATAGAAGAAATGATGACTAAGTATAAGTTAACTAAAGTAGCCCCTCTCACGTTCACTATCAAGAAAGCAAGTGATGTGCTACCTTTTTATCGTGCCTTATTTTCTTCATTAGCATTTGGAGTTAATACAGTTATTTCGGATTTGGCATTTGGGGAAGATAATCCACATAATCACTTAATCACTTTAGCTGATAATCTGACAGAATTCGCACGTGAAATTCACCAAACATATGCCCTTTTCAATATTTATGCTCACCTTGAAAATATTGAATTTAAATCTTCATTTTCATTTGATTTTCCTACACAAGATAATTTCAAGGAAAATATACTTAGAAATATGCTTAGTCCAGAGAATTTTATGGAGGAATTTACTGAGGCAAATGAAAATCATCTTCTCAATGAACAACAATTTATTGGACAGCAGATTACAAAATTTAGCAAAGATTTCGATTCAGAAATGAAGAAAATACGAAATTTCTTAGCTAAGAATCCTTCTGACATTGCTAAAGGGTATAGAATAACAATTGCTAGACAACATTCCTTGAAATTCTCCTCGAAGCTTTTAGCGGATTCAGATTCAATAATTGCAAAAACTCTTGAAGAATATGAGAATATCACTGAACAAATTAAAAACGAAATTAAGAAGTCACAGGATGCCGCAAAGCAGTTTTTAGCGAATAAAATCAAGGAAAAGGAGTAAAAAAGTACTTTAAGAGATCAAAGTTTTATTTCAAAGGCTGAAAATAATTTTAGAAAATTATTAGAACGAACAGAGTCATCTATATCTAAGAAATATAAAGATGTTAAATCTATTGTTAATAAACAAGTAAAAAGTGTTTCTAAGGATGTCTCGAAACAATATTCACAAGCATGTACATTTTTGAATATAAATCGAAAAAATTTAACAAAACCTGAAAGTGAATTAGTTGCAGAATCATCGAAGCTAATAAAAGGGATTCAAAATACTATTGCTCAGAATTTTAAGAACGACGAATTCTTTACACTAACAAATGTTGGACGGCATTATTTTTATGCGATCAATAGCTCTCTTCCTGATTCATTAGAAAAGGATGTTTCTAGAGCGTTAGTTAACAGATCAAATTTTCCTATGCTCAAAGAAGCAATCGAGAATTTAACATCAAGTTCTACCATTTTCAGAAGTTATTCAACAGTGCTCGAACAACATGCAAACGAATTGTTATCAACTGTGTTTAACTCGTCTGGTAAACTATTAGGAAAAAATGTGCTTAAATCTGACCCAGAAGTAACCATTGTACAACATAATAATATGCCTATCCCTGCAGTGGAATTAGGTTACTTAGTTAATGAAAGAGCTGTAAAATCATTACAAACACTCTTGGAAGATCGCGTGGTTATTCAAAAGGAAAAAACAGAAGGAAAAGTAATCAACAAGGTTTTTGCAGTTGTTCCGAACTTCAAATGTGATTTCTCAACGATGAAGCATTTTTGGGAAGTTAAAGATTGGACACTAAGTAAAACCCTCTTAACATTGAGCTGGTTTTCTTTATTAGCAAAAAACGAATTCTATCTGAATCTTTTGAGGTATTCGTCAGAATTATATTCTACAAGGGTTAAAATCTCACTTAATGACATCTTTGATCAAATTGGTATTGGTAACGCGTAAAACTTACAGAAAATGTGTGAATTCAAAATTATAGAGGTGAATTCTGACTCATGAATCAGCGAGAGAGTTACCCTCTAAAATCCCACACTGAAGTATACAGTCCTAATGAAGACTCTTGGTTTCTCGCGAAGACCATAAAGGATTTTCTTCTTGAAGAAAAGCTATTTCCCAAATTAAATAATAGCTTTTCAGTTTGTGAAGTGGGATTAGGTACTGGTTATATTTCCATATTTCTAGCAAGACATATTCACAACTTACGAATCTTTGGAACTGATACATCAAAATTTGCAATCTCTCTAGCATTTGAGAACATGAAAAAATGGATTCCTAATATAGAATTCAATTTATACCAAGCTAATCTACTGAATTGTTTTGATCCCAGAAAATTTAAACCCGATATTATTTTTTTTAACCCTCCCTATGTTAGAACATCACTGGATGAAGTAAAGGCGAACGATTATCATCTTCAGAGATCATGGGCTGGAGGACCAGAAGGGATAACCGTAATCCAAGAGTTTCTCAAGGAATTAGAGAGTTTTCTTTTTCAAAAAGCTTTTTTCCTCAGTTCTTCAAGAAATTCCAATGAGAAATTTTTGGAGAACCAATCATCTATTCTTGTCATTTCTGAGTTATCCAAAAAAAAAATAGCAGATGAGCACCTTCTCTGTTATTGTGTTACACAAAACTCAAGCATGTGACCTATTTGGACTAAATAGTGTCTAAAAAATCAACCAAATTCTTAAGAGATTCCTGATAATCCTCTAAATAAAGTAAGATCCTATCTTTTTCTTTAATCGGTACATTAAGAGGTAATAACTTCTTCTTATAGTCCTCCCTTAATATCCTAAGAAAGCGAACTTTAGGTATATTTATATCTTTTAAAGGCCTTGAAAATAGTTTTGGAGGAACTGGAATAGATATTACAGGTGGTTTACTCAAAGGGAGATCCATTTTCTCATATAATTCCCGTACAATCTGAAAAAGATTATTTACTATGAAGATTTGACCTGGTTTTTGGCCTGCTAAGTATTTTACAAATGGTGGTGCAAACTGAGTAAGAATTATTACTTTCAAATCGCTACCAGTAACATATGACATGATGTCCTGTATTAAAACTGGATCCTCATGCAAAATTATAACCTTTTTTGCTCTATGGAATCCAATCGTCTCATAAAGATTTCTTTTGGAGTATTCCTCATAAGTTTCTTCATAAAGAACATTAATATGCTCCTTTGCTTCCTCTATCCACGCAAGCTTCTTATCTGAAATTAAAGATACTTTATTTTTGGCACCAATAAGAATAAGCTGTTCAATAAATGCTTCAGCAAAGTTATTGCTTCCAAACACATAAAACTCGCTTTGTTGCTCCGTTGCTTGCTCAGCAAATTTCCTTACACGTCTTTTCTTAAAAAAACTCATTCTTTCTCCTCCGTATATTCCGATTCATAACTAAAAGCTGTAGCAGAATAGGATTGTTCCTCTTCAATAGGTTTTGTTTCAGGAATTGGCGTTATCTTTGTGTCCTCAATTTCAGTAGTTTCCTTTTTTACGGACTTCTTTTCCTTGCCTTTATACGGGAGTTCCGTAACAACTCTATTGGTCCTTTTCATATCAAAGTTACTATAATAATAAACAATAATTCGGTCATCAGGTTCCATTTTTTCCGATGAAGGAACTAATTCTTCCCCTCGACGAATTAATAATACTTCTAGCTTTGGAATGTCAGAGCTCATATCATCTCCAGTTTTACCGATATATGTTCTTGGTACATCAATCTCAGAAGTTTGTGGAAAGTGAAAATCGAGACTAAGAGAAAGAACAAGACCTTGTACTGTTACATCTAAATCTTCGATGATAACAAGATTTTCATCTTGAACCAAACCACTAAACACGAAATTTGGAGCATATTGAGAGAGGATGATTATTTCTACATCTGGACGTACGTGCCGAAGATTGGTCAATATATTTTGATTTAATTCGATACTCTCAGAAAGGATTAGAATCCTACTAGCATTTTTGAATCCTATGATTTCATACAGGTTCGGTTTTTCAAATTCCTTAAGATCTTCAACGACATAGATATCAATCAGAGCTTTAAGTTTACGAATCCATAATAAATCTGCATCTGCAACTAAAGAGACTTGTTCTTCGTATCCATACTGGTGGATCATCTCAAATAGGAATTGTTCCGCAGGTTTCGAGCTTCCAAAAACATAAGTGACATTTTTTCTTGAATTAACCTTGTCTCGGTATTTATTTATAGGGGATTGAACCATTAACCGTACGACAATCGTTACTATACCAATTAGCGCAGCGAATAATCTAAAAACATCATTTTCCAATATGAATTTCAAAATGCTATTGAATCCAGTGTTATAATCTTGACTTAATAGAAATGCTAGGGGGATCGGAAGTAGGAACAGGGTAATTGCAATCACAATAATAGCAATAACTACTAGCATGAGGAGAAGGATAATTAAATCAGTTACAGGAATAAAAAATCTTAGTTCCCTAAATATAGCACGTCTTAAATACTTTAAATCAGCTCTAGTAGCCGTTAAATTAAATTTCAGTTGGCGTAAATTGTCACTTAAAGTCCTTTTCTTGCTTTTTTGAAAAATTTCTTCTTCATTCGTAAGATATTCTTCCATAATAACACCAAATTATGATTTATGAGTCACCCTTTAAAGAAACAGGAGGATTTCCATCTCTCCACTCCATATCATGTTTTAGAAGATCTCTAATCGCAGTTCGAATAGCTTCTGAACGAGAACTATAGACCCCTCCTCTAACTAATAGATCTAATTCTGCTATAACAGTGTTTGGTGCCTTGAAGCTTATTAATTTCAATAAATTCACGCCTTTTTAAGTAAGATCGCTGTTGAATCTGGAAGAAGTCTTTTTATTTCTGATGAAGTTGTAACCACGAATTATCAGAAAAGATCTTAATTCAATTCGAACACGGATAGGAATAAAATTAGAGGTTAAAAATTTTTTAGCTTTTAAAGAAATATATCTTGTTTGTTGAGACTTTGCCTAATTTTAGTTATGAACATAAGAAAGAGATTGACCTTTACTGATGATGAATGGAAAAACTGAAATACGGACAAATTACCAAATAGCTTAACATTGTTCTTAAGTTAACAAGGTGGTTGAAGTGTCTGAATCATTCAATAATTTCAATGAAGAGATAAGAAAATTACAAACAAACGTTCGAGAATCATTTGAAGCGATCGAACCTATAACTTCTAAAATTGATGCTTTAATTAGTGAACGAAATAGCTTTAAATCACAAGCTGATGAGCTTAAAAGAAATTTTGATAATTTAAGTAGCCAACTGTCAGATTTACAGAAAAAACTCAATGATCAGAAAATTGAATTTGATGCGAAAGCACAGACGAATGAAAATCAAATTGTTTCATTACAAAGAGAAATAGATCTCTTAACCTTAGATAAGAAGAAATTTTTAGAACAATTGAAAACACGAGATGACAAAATTAGTATGTTGGAATCTCAAAAAGATGAACTACTTACTTCTTTAAGAGATAAATCTTCCTAGTATTTTTTGACAATCAATGAGCAAAATAATTTGAAAATAGCTATCATTTCTGATATACATGGTAATTTAGAGGCATTAAATACAGTTGTAGATGATATAAAATCAAGAAATAGTATAGATTTTATAGTGTGTCTAGGAGATATAGTTGGATACTATCCTCATCCCGTGGAATGCATTAAAATTGTACAAGAGATGTGTGATATTGTTATTCAAGGGAATCACGATGCCACCGTTGTATTACCGAATTTTAAAGCAGAAATAAAGAAGTTTAACGATATCGCGGCAAGCTCCTTGAATTGGACTCGTAAATTATTGTTAAAATCTGGTAATGACGATTATTATAGCTTTTTGAAAGAGCTACCAGAAAAGAAAGAATTGAACGTTTGTAAAAAGAAGTTTCTTTTTGTTCATGGAACACCTGATGATACGTGGGAATATTTTCTTTACCCTTACTGGTTAAATGCACCCTTAGATGACCAAAAGATTAGATTAAATAAATGGCTTAAAAAATGGGATTTTGTAGCACTGGGACATTCACATTGGGCATTTCAATATGAACAATGGGGAAAAATAGTGATTAACCCTGGTAGTGTTGGACAACCTCGTGAT
>JAEOSP010000068.1 GCA_016840305.1 Candidatus Hodarchaeota archaeon | reverse complement strand
TCCCCAGAGTTGTATCTTTTGGATCCGAAACCCACTGACTTAATAAATCGATAATGTTCATTGATTGATCCTCTTAGTCTTCTCACCTGATTATTAATATCTTTCTACGCAGGATTTTGTTAATTAATCAAGAAAACTTTGTATCTTTATCCATCCCAATCTAAAGTCCGTAATATCTGACCACAGTAACAATATCAAAAATCATAATTTCTTGATTTTATATCATAGAGGAATTTATTAAGAATAATTCCTGATAATCATTATTCGGAAGAATAATTTTTGATATTTCACATGAACAGCAATTGCTCTCAGTCAAATTTCGAATTATCTTAGATACAAATGGAGTAGATATGATAATAGAATATGATAATTCTAAAAATGAAGCAAAAGCGAGCGTTTAAAATGCTAAAGACAATCAAAGATTTGTTTGAAAGTGGAAAATATTTAGAAGTCTTGGAAAAAACATCTTTTTTAGATAAACAAGGTAAAGATGCTCTCCTATCAGAAGAGGAGCAAATTGAAATTGTCTATTATCGTAGTTATTCCTTAAAAGCTATAGGTCAATTAGAA
Organism: Candidatus Hodarchaeota archaeon; assembly: GCA_016840305.1. The sequence continues at coordinate 6,515 of JAEOSP010000068.1, read as the reverse complement.
CAGGGCCTTGAATTAGCTACTGCTAATTACTCGAAATTCCAAAAAACAGAAAATGTCCAGCTCCTTCTGCTATTGGTATGTGTACGTATTTTTTGCCTAACAGAACTTTTCCGCTTTGAAGATGCTGATACTCTTATCACAGAGGGAGATACCCTCTTGAATCAACTTACTGCCAACAAACAAAGATCTGAAGGTTTAGAGGCACCCCTTTTTACTTTTACAAAGGGTTATGTAATTCTTTATTCCCGAAAAGAGATGAAATCTGCTTTAACCCTGTTTCACGAAGCATTGACAGGGTTTAAGAGACTTAAAGCCCGAAGTTACATTGCAAAGACTTTTGGGTGGATCGGTAGATTCTATTATATATGCAATGAAAGGGACAAAGCATTAAAATATTTTCAGCGAAGCTTGGATTTGTTTAAGACCTTAAATCATAAATCAGGTATTTCCTATTTCCTACTCAATATTGGTTTTATTTATTATCATAAGGGGAAGCATGATATAAAATTAAAATACTACCAACAGAGCTTGAACATTGCAGAGGAGTCTGAGAATCCAACAGCGATCGCATGGTCCTTGATCAACATCGGATGGACATATGCTCTTAAATCCAATTTTAATATTGCCCTAGAGCATTCGAAACAAGCTTTAATTTTAGCTAAAAGGACAAATGATGAATTATTGATTTCTGAAGTAGCACTTACTACGGGTTTGATATATCAATTACTTGGAGACCTCGACAAATCATTACACTTTCTTCAACAAGCCTTGAATATGAGAAAAAATCGTTTAAGGCATGTTTATGAAGCAACTGTACTGTTTAGTCTTATCAAATTGATGATAGATAGAAATGAACTCCCCGAAGCCCAATCTTACTTAGCTAGGCTAAAAAAGGTCTATTCACAGTCGTTAGTTAAGAAAGTTCGTCTTTTTCTCCAACTTTCCGAAGCGGTTATTTTAAAACAGAGCCACCGCATGGTGGACAAAGCACATGCACAAATGATTCTAAAAGGAATTATAACTGAAGATACCTTTAATGTGAGCTGGAATTATGCAATCTTTGGACTTCTTCATCTCTGCGAGCTCTTGGTATTTGAAGCAAGAGCATCTGAAGAGATAAAAGTGTGGGAAGAAGCCAAGATTTATATTCATCAGTTCTATGACCAGGTGAAGCAGACTAAAAATTTTGCTTTTATTAGTGAAGCCTTATTGTTAAATGCAAAAATTTCAATGATTGAAGGAGAGCTGCAACAAGCTTTGGATTATCTTGACCAAGCTAAAGTATATGCAACTGAGTATAATATATTCTCACTTAGTCAAAAAGTAGAAGTGGAACAAAAACGGTTGAAAAACGATTTTGAGAAATGGAATGAATTGATTCGTAACAACGCTTCCCTTAAAAGACGATTTCAGCAATCCCAAATTGAAGAATATCTTCAAAAGGCCCAACAATTCATATCCCACCGAACGTGAAAATTCTAACCTGGTTCTTTTTACCATCCAATTACCTAATTTTGATATCTAATTAAGACGTAAAAAAAAGGGGAATCTCTTGGTATTGACCAAGAGAATTTGAATAGTTCATTCTTCTGACATTAGTTTATTCGGAATGTTCCAGGGGCGAAATGAGGAGCACCGAGGTCGAGGTACCACTCTATAACCCCACTCATGTGTACATTACGGCCCAACCATTCTGTGAAGTCCTCATTAGTCTCTGTGACAAAACCATTCATACGATATTTACTGTTTTTAACTGAAACTACACCCTCGTCAGTACCTAATAAGACTAGGGGACCATGAACCCAGCCTTCTTCTAAAGCACCAGATCAATCGAATGTATAGTCAATTGTTTCATAGATTGCCCAAATTTCACCGAAAAATATTACCTACCCTCCAGGATTATGGTTAGGTGGTTTTCCTGTTCCAATATTAAAGAAAACCATTCCATACACATCACCATCGATTGTGATATGCCCTACCCAATCAGGTATGTCTTCTTGTGGTCCAGGCCAAGCTAGATTAAACTGTAAATCCATTGTTCCTCTAAGAGGTTTTTCATCACTTACTGCTAGTGTTGGTACTAATGTCAAAAGGGAAACTACTAGGATCACAACTGTTAACTTTTTTCTCATCCTATGTTCCTTCATGCATCGATTTTTATTAAGATATAATTCAAATTTCATGATAGTGATGGTACAATTGACACGTTAAAACTTCAAGCGCAATGTGATTATTATCGTAATTTATTCCAAATCATGAATAGTGATCTAATCGATGTCTCTTATTCTGATTTAATAACAACCACATCAAAAAAGTTTAATCTTATGTCAGAAGAGGTAGCAGTTTTATCTTCTTATTAAATAACCTAGTTTGGATTCAATAAGCTTCCCCTCATTTAATGCTTTATTAAATGAGCGGGAAGTATCAATTTTTAAGCTAGTTAGAGGTCGTACTTCAGAACCTATTGCTCATCATCTCACAGTCTTCCTTGTTAATTGGGTAGATACTCCTCAAGAATTTAGAGAGTCGTTTTCAGGGGTTTTTGACTCCATGTATGAAGAAGTTCGATCAAAAAGAGGTACATATTTATGAAATGAAAAAAAAAGTAGAGAAAGGGAGGATATTTAAGTAAATTAATCAATTTAATTTTCTTTAATTGTCATTCCAATTACTTAGCTGCCTTCAAAATTATATCAATGTTTTTAAATAGGAAATTACTACGTCAATCTTTGCACACAGCTCTTGCTGTGCTATTGGATCGATTATCCAATCGTTTCTTGGGTTACCACCAAGTGAACCATCACATTTTATTCGTATATCATTTAATCTAAAAATCGCAGCCCAGTACCTATCGGCTTCAATGTTTGCGATAACCCTATCGAATTTGTTCAAGAGTCGAGTCTTTCTGTACTCTGGGTAATTTTTAAACGCTTCATCAGGAAGATTCTGAATTAAATTTTTACATTGAGCCACTGGTTCTCGCCAAACCTTCCCTGCTTTCCCTGAGCTGCCTGCCTCGTAGATTGCATAGATTTCCTCTGCACTTAAAGCGCGGTTGTAAATACCGACCTCATCGAGTAATCCATCAAGAGGCTCATTCCACCAGCTTAAATGTACTCCGTTGCAACAAAAAAGTGTTCCACTCACATCATTGCTATCCAAAAGCTCTCCATCAAGATATAGTCGCATGGTACTACCATCATAAGTCCCAGCAACATGATACCATGTTTCTGCCTCCAAAACACCATTGACTCTAATATCATAGAGATCATCCTCCTCTAGCCATGGTGCTCCCCCAAAATTCATATAGAAATGAAGTTGACCTAAACCAGCCCACCAAGAATCCGTTACTCCGTCATGACGTAACACAGCTTTCGCTCCTTCAAGTGTTACAAATCGCTGCATGGAGTATTCTAATTCATCGATCCATACCCATAATTCAATCGTTAGCTCCTGTAACTCTGCAATACCGTTACTAGGAGCCCAAACATAGTCGTCAATATCATCAAAACTAAAAGCTTGACCAATATAACCAGAAGCGAATGTTGCACCACCCATGAGTGTTCCATGGTTCCCATTGTGGATATCAAGGGCATGTTCATCTCCTGACCACCAACTCACTAAACCTGAAGGCGGTTCAACACTTTCAGCTGTAACATGTTGAATTACTTGAGAAAATATTAATAAGTTGAACGCTATAAACAAAACTAGCGCTTTTCTTCTTTTTTGAATATGCATTTTTCTTACCTTTCATTTTTCATTAATTTTTACTAAGATATAATTCAAATTTCCTTATATCTTAATGATTATCATTATAATACAATAGTATTTATAAATTTTACTATGTTAATGTTATATTATAATAACCAATATTATTTTACGGAATTTGACTGCAATATAATTGATCTAATTACGGTGTAAATCTATGGCTAAAGGCATTGAAAAAACACGAAAATTTCCAATTCGGGTGGACCTTGATGAAGAGGACACAAAAAAGTTTGATAATATTCAAAAAAAGTTTAAACTAAAGAATAAGGCTGAAGTATAACGATTATGTGTTAATAAAGTTTCAATTCAAGTGAAGTATGGGAAAAAAAAAAGAAGGTTGCTTGTTTTAGCTAAGAGTAGCTAGGTTCCCTTCTACAAACACTATAGTAATAAAAATACACCAGGAGCAGATTCTAGACCGTTTGGCCCTAAATTGATGTGTCCAAACATTATTACTCTATGCCCGATATAACCACACATTTTCGGTGTTGCTTCGGTTACTCTACCAGACATAGCGTATTTCCATTCAGGGGTAACATAACCTTTGTCCCAACCGGCTAGGAGTAATTTTGCTCCGTCATAGATTTCCCACCTTTCTTCGAAATAAAGCCATCCATTTCCAAGATCCTCAAGTAATGCATTCCAAAATAGCATCTCTCCATTAACTCTTCCGCTAATGGTTCCTCTCCAAGTGAGTTCTCGACCTTCTAAGTCGAAAATACCACCAACGTAATCTAACTCCATTTTACCTATTATAGGCTTACGTCTATGTTTACACGCTTCCGCGGATACTAGGGGCACGATAACTAATATGAAAAGCAATGCCAACATAAAGACCTTTGGTCTTCTACTAATTACATTTAACTTTGTCAATTTCATTTTCCTCCATATTCTTAAGACATAATCCTCATTATACCTTAATAGTTATCATTATAAAACAATGGTATTTATAAATGTTCCTATGTTTGCATTATTATGTAATAACCAATATCATTTTACGAATGTTAAAATAAATGTGATCAAGAGAATCAAGGTGTTCTTCGATGACGACAGTGGATGAAAAATCTAGAAAATTCCCCATTCGGGTGGATCTTGATGAGGAAGATGCAAAAAAGTTTAAAGATATCCAAAATCAGTTTAAACTAAAGAATAAAGCTGAAGTACTGCGGTTTTGTGTCAATAAAGTCTACCATGGAACAACTCTGGAAATCGATGAAGATTTGTATAATGAAATCCATAAAATTATTTCTAGCAAACAAATAAAGATTAGGTACGCTATTACAAATGTTGATGATTTTATCAAGAGATCCATAAGTGAATTTTTGACAATATTAAGACAAGAATGGAGTTTAAAAAACTGGAACACGCGACAAACATTATCACAAGATGAAAATGACACGGCTTTAGCATTACTTGAATTACAGATGCAAAAGATACCAGGAGTTACTATTGAGGATTTAGCTACTCACCTGAGTAAAGATCAAGAGATAATACGTAAACATCTTGAAAAATTCATGGCAGATGCACTTCTCGATTTTAGGGAATCTCATAGTAAGATTTATTATTATGTCCATTAGTAGATTACAGGTTGGAATATAATGAAAAAAATTCTGGTTCATAGTTATAAAGGAGGGACAGGTAAAACGACGGTAGCTGTCAATCTTGCTAGTATCTTATCTCAGGATACCAAAGTATTACTTATAGAAAACGATTTTAGCATGCCTTCCTTTTTTAATATCTTTAAACATGAACCTAACTTCTATTTCAACGATTATCTTAATGGGAATGTGAGTTTTTATGAAACTATACAGTGTGACATCAAACCCAACCTTGATGTGATTTTTACTAATAAGGAATTCAATCCTGCTGAAAAAATTATGGGTTCAGATCAAGAGTGGTTTCTTAAGTTGCTAGAGCGAATGATGGGAGATCTAAAAGCACTTGAAGAGATATATAAGTATGTTATTTTTGATACTCCACCTGGTTGGCAACTAATCTTAGTTAATCTTATTACCTTAGCAGATAAAGCGATTCTATTGCTTCGTCCTAACTCTTATGAAGTGAATGGCACAAAGAGATTACTTGAAATTCTTTACAAAAGAGCTAAACCAACGGTTAGTTTGAATGTGTACATATTATTCAACCAAGTACCAGAAGTGGATATGAAAACAGAACTAGACGAATGGGTGAAAGATTTTCAGGGAAAAGGAGTAAAATACGCTGGAAAAATCTCTTGCTCTTGTAATATATCCTACCAGATGGCACATGAAACCACTATCTTCCCACTAAACCATGAGTTTTCCCAAACACTACAGCTAGTTGTAAAAAAAATATTGTAACTTCCAACGTAAAAGGCCTTATGCTTTTCGTAACATAAGACAGGAAATGTTATTATTGCCCATCCACTGTGCGATTTCTTTTATTGCCTCATCGTCTTGCTGCATGACTTTATCCAGGTTCAAGATTTTGAAAAGTAAACATCGTAAAATTTCGCTTTGACGACAATTAATTATCACTAAAATGTCATTGTAAGGAGAAATGGATAAATCCTAAGAGGATTATTGCATGATAAATCACAAATCCTATTATGCAAAAAATGTACTCATATGTTAGAAGCATTGGAATACTTATAGAGATCACTAGAATGAATGATAAACTCCATTTCTGTACCATTAACGCTTTTTTAGAAATATTAAACGTTTTAATGATAGATTTAGACTCCTTTTGCCAAAGAAAGAAAGTTATCC
>JAEOSP010000676.1 GCA_016840305.1 Candidatus Hodarchaeota archaeon | reverse complement strand
TAGCAGCAAGGTTTTACGGGATGAGAAGTCGACTTCTAAAGAATGAAGACTACTCACGATTCTTAACTTCTACAGACATACCATCCTTTATCACTGAACTGAGAAATTTCTCGATATACAAAACTCCCCTTGAAGAAAGACTACTTACTGAGGATCCACTCTCTGCTATTGATAATTCGATTAGCTTTGTTCTCTCTGAAAGGATGAAAAAAGTATTACGTGTTGTCGGAAAATCGTATTATCAGGGATTCAAATTACTAAGCTTAAAGTGGGATTTAGCTAACGTTCAATTAGCAATTAGAAGTATCTTAAAGGATACGGAGTATGAACCTTATTTTATTCCCCTCGGTGATCTAAATCACAATGAACTGACATTCTTAGCCAATTGTTCTGATTTGAACGAGGCATTAAACTATTTAGAATCAATTTTAAACCCTCTGGCTCAAGTTGTTAGAAGGTTATTTGATAAAAATGTTCTCCTGAATGACTTTGAAGCCATTGATGGCATTTTTAATCAATTTTATCAGGATCAGCTAAAACACGGGCTTAAAAAAATTAGCAACAATAAAATCAGAAATATCATGAAGAAATCCATCAAACAAGAGAGAGAATTTGAGAATACGAAGATAATTCTTAACTATATTGGAAAAATATCGAGGGGTGTGAGTTTTGAACTACCTGATTTCTCAAAAATAATTTTTCCAGGTAAATCCTTAATTTCTCCAGAAGAAATTGACCTTGCGGTTAGAAATAAGGATATTAGATCATTACAAAGTGTTCTCTTAAGAACATCATATCAACCTATCATCGAGAAGATGGTTGAAGAAACAGGAAGCATAGCTTCCCTGCAGAACTATGTTGAAGAGGTTGAAAAGCACTTCTTTGAATCACAAACAAGGAAAAGGTTCCAAGGACACGCTTTCAATTTAGGTTTAGCCTTTATTTGGCAAATAACGGTTGAAGCTCGGAATTTACGTATTCTAGCCCATGGAATTGATAATTTTACTAAAGAGGAAATAGAGAGGAGGTTAGTTTTTGCCTAATTCCATTTTAATCATCACACACCCAAATTTAGCAATTGGATACCGACTTGCAGGAGCTGAAGTTTTTGAGACAGATGATGGATCAAATGCTTTTTTGCATCTTCAGAATGCAGTTAAAGATGAATCTATTGGAATAATTGGGATTGACGAAGAATTATATGATTCTATAAACCCACGATTTTTAGAAGCTATAAAAAAGCGTAGAAAACCGCTTATACTATCAATGCAATCAACCTTAGAGGGTGGTTTGAGTACTGATGAGTACATCAGGATGATGACCCTAAGCACCGCTGGTGTGATAGTTAAAGTAGAAAAAGATTAACAAACAATAATAAGTGTAAAAAAAAATGGAAGCTTATAAATGCCTGGAATAATTAAAAGAATAGCAGGGCCAGTTGTATTCGTTTATGGTTTGGAAAAACCAAAGAAAAATTACGTGGTTGAAGTTGGAGAAGAAAGATTACTTGGTGAAATCATTCAGATACGTGGAGATACTAGTATTATTCAAGTATACGAAGAAACTTCTGGTTTAGGGATAAAAGAACCTGTGTATACCATTGATCGCCCCTTAACTGTAAGACTAGGTCCAGGAGTTATGTCAACGGTTTATGATGGAATTCAAAGACCACTAGACTTGTTAGAGGGGTCTTTTATCGGGAGAGGAGAAAAAACTAATCCATTAGATTTATCCAAAAAGTGGTTATTCAAACCAGAAACGAATCTAGCAATTGGTACTAAACTGGAAGGTGGAGAAATTCTTGGAAGGATTCAAGAAACAGAATCAGTTGAAAATAGAATTTTAGTACCCCCAAATGTGCATGGAACGTTGAAAGAATTGGCTAAAGAAGGGGAATATGTTGTTACAGATACAATAGCCCATCTTGAGACACCTTCTCACAAAATCGAACTCCCACTTTATCATGATTGGCCCGTTAGACAACCCAGGCCATTTAAAGCACGAATTTTAAGTCATAAACCATTCCTTACTGGTCAGAGAATCCTCGATTTCCTTTATCCACTTGTTGAAGGAGGATCTGCCATGATACCAGGTGGATTTGGAACTGGAAAAACCGTTCTTAATAGAACGTTGGCAAAATTCGCTTCTACAGAAATCATGCAGATGACTCTATGCGGTGAACGAGGCAATGAAGCAGCAGATGCTTTGCATAGTTTCCTTGAATTGACAGATCCAACAACAGGTAGATTGATGATTGATCGAACATCCATTATTGCAAATACCTCAAACCTGCCCGTTGCAGCACGAGAAGCAAGTATTTACATGGGAATTACAATTGCTGAATATTATCGTGATCAGGGTTATAGTGTTTCAGTACTTGCTGATTCAACTTCTCGATGGGCTGAAGCGTTACGTGAAATTTCAGGGAGATTAGGTGAGATTCCAGGGGAAGAAGGATTTCCAAGCTATCTTCCAAAGCTAATTGGTCAGTTTTATGAACGATCAGGTAGATGTGTAGTTCTAAATGGTTTAGAAGGAAGCATTACAACTATTGGTGCTGTTTCACCTCAAGGTGGAGACTTTTCTGAACCTGTTACTCAATATACGATGCGATTTACTACAGCCTTGTGGGCTCTCGATACCGATCTTGCTCGTAGTAGACACTTCCCAGCAATTTCATGGCGAATTTCTTATAGCCAGAATGTACGAGAAGTAGCTGAATATCTCAAGAAAGAGGTCGCACCTGATTGGCAAGAGTACAGAGCAAAAATCTCAGCAATTCTTCAAGAAGAAGAAGAGCTGGAACGTATAGTTAGGTTAGTTGGAAAGGATACACTTTCAGAGACCCAGAAAGGTTTGCTTCTAACTGCAGAATTAATTCGAGAAGGATTTCTTCAACAAAATGCTTTTTCTAAAGAAGATGCCTTTAGCTCTGCTGAAAAATCATATTTGATGGCAAAAGCTATTCTATTAGCCCACGAGCTTATTAAGAAGAGGGTGGGAAGTGAGGGGTTACTAGTTGATCATTTGTATGAAGAGCAGCTAATTGAGGATATTAAACGCTTGAAAGAACTAAATATAGATGAACTCAAAGATTTCAGTAAACAACTTCCATCCAAAGTGGAGGAATTGAGCTACTAAAGGAGGAGAAAATATGAAAATCAAAACATCACCAACTTATCGATATAGAACTATTGATGCCATTCAAGGAACTCTTATCTTTCTTAAATCCATTTCTAATGTAGCTTATGAGGAAATTGTCAAAATTTATATGCCCAATGGAGATGTTAGAACTGGCCAGGTTCTACAAGCAGATGAAAATGCTACAATTGTTCAAGTATTTGAGGGAACAAACTCTATGGAGAGAGTTGATACAGAAGTTGAATTTACAAAGGATGTATTTAGGGTTGGCTTATCTGAGCAAATGATTGGACGTACAATGAATGGTATAGGGCATCCAATAGATGATTTAGGTCCTTTGTTTGTTGAGAAACGATTACCTATCACTGGGGCTCCTATGAATCCAGTTAGAAGAACAAGCCCAGAGGATTTTATTGAAACGGGATTATCTGTTATCGATGGGTTAAATGCACTTGTTCAAGGTCAAAAACTACCAATTTTCACATTGAGTGGTATGCCCACATCCGAAGTAGCTGCAAGTATAGCGGTCAATTCTCGGGTACTTGCAGAAGAACAAGAACTTGATGTCATATTTGTTGCAATGGGGATAACTGAACGTGAAGGAAGATTTTTCAGGATCAAATTCAGTGAAGCATCTGGAACAAACATTGCATTTTTCTCAAATTATACGATGGACAGTATTGTGGAGAGAATTATCACTCCAAGGGTTGCCTTAACTTTTGCAGAATATCTGGCATATGAAAAAGATAGAAATGTGTTAATTCTTTTACATGATATGTTAAATTACAGTGAAGCACTTCGAGAGATATCCTCTGCAAGAGAAGAGTTTCCTGGCCGAAGAGGATATCCTGGATACTTATATACTGATCTCGCAACTATATATGAAAGAGCAGGTAAGGTAGACGGTAAACCAGGGAGTGTTACAATGATCCCTGTTGTAACATTGCCTAATGATGATATCACTCATCCTGTGCCAGATTTAACAGGATATATTACAGAAGGACAATTACTAATGAGCAGGCCACATTTTAATAGATCAATCTACCCAGCAATGAATCCTATCCCCTCTCTTTCCCTATTAATGAATGAAGGAATTGGCGAAGGAAAAACACGTGAGGATCACGCTAATCTAGCTAATCAATTATTTGCTAGTTATTCTCGTGGAATGAAGCTAAGGCAACTCGCTTCCATTGCTGGAGAAGAATCCTTAAGCGACCGAGATCGCTTATATCTTAAATTTTCTGATATTTTCGAGCAAAAGTTCATTAACCAAGGTGATACAAGAAGAACAATAGAAGAAACATTAAGCATCGGTTGGAAAGCCTTAACTGTAATTCCTAAAACTGATTTAAATCGAATTTCAAAAAAATTTATTGATAAATATTACCCTAGTGAGGCGTGAATTTTTGTCATCGCAACAACTTAAGAAGACACGTATTGAACTTCAAGATCATAAATCACAATTAGATATCGCAAATACAGGGAAAGAGCTTCTTGAAGACAGGATTGGTGCTCTTCTTGAAGCCTACTCAAAGCAAGTTGTACAACTTTATCATACAAGAAAAAAGCTATCTCTTTTAGGACTTGAAGCAAGAAAATCACTTTCATTGGCAAGAGCAATCGATAGAAAGAAGCTTGGATTGGCTGCAATGACTGCAACTGATTCATTGAAGATAGAAGTGAAAACAGATAATGTTATGGGAATAAACGTTCCATCTATCGAATTGATTTCAGTAGGTAACAACTTGAATTCGAGAATTTCATCATCAGAACTAGTTGACAGGACTATTGAACTTTTTCGAATGCAATTAGAGGTTCTTATAGATTTAGCATCACAAGAATTAGCTGTTACAGAACTAGGACGTGAAATTCGTAAAACCAGACATAGATTTAACGCATTAGAAAAAATCCTAATTCCAGAATTAAAGGATCAAATCAAACAAATATTACTTTCATTAGAAGAAAAAGAAAGAGATGAATTTTCCAAGCTACGGGTTTTTATAAAATCAAATGAGTAATTAAGATAGATTTCATCTATACTTCGATTTCTTTTGTTTCGAGAGAGTTTAAATCCGTAGGTTGAGACGGTAGGTCTAATTCAGAGTTTTTAAGTGATTTAGTGTCCTCATCCTTCTCGTTAAGTTCTTTTATAGTCTGAATCAATTGATCGCCTTTCTCTCTTCTTACTATGTTCCGATTTTGAATAGCTTTTCTAATTACCCAGAATACTCCAAACAGAAAACCTCCATAAAAGGCAAGAGCCTCTACACTTTCAAAAATGCCTACAGCAGATGAGAAAATATTACTAACACCAACTAGAGGAGCATCAGGAATCACCGCTGGACCTAGATCATAGATATCACCCAGCATATTAGTGATAATTAATACGAACGATGTAGCAACAAGAAGGAAAAATATTTCAGACCTATCCTTGACTTTAGGAGTGACTAATGTCACTGACATAAATTTAAATGCCCCAGATACAATGAAATAAACTGGTAGAATTAAAAAAGGTACAAATTGTAAGATTGGCCATAAAGATCCTAGCCATTCAGAAAAAGGGATGAGTATTTGATAGTATATTGCATAAAAGAAATTAGGAAAATCTATATCAGGTAAATTGAAATGAAATTCGTTTATCAACGTTTCCCATAATTCTAAGAAACCATCCCATACTAAGGACAGCCAAACTCCTAGCAAAACCAAATATTTTGACAGAACCATAATCTTTGGGGGTGATCTTGCTAATAATTGTCCAGTTCTAGCCACTTCCGCGCCTCTAGCCAGCGCACTAAATATTGCAAGAATTGCAAAGCCTTGAGCAAATCCGACTACTAATGTAGCAATAGTTGTGATGATAATGAAATCTACCTGAATGATATGTTCGAGATCCACAACTCGAAACAGAATCGCTCGGAAAAATATATCTATAAGTTGATTCATTGACATCCCTCCAGTAGAATTTTGAACGGTATCCCAGATTCCCCAAAGTACGGTTGGTAATAACCATAATACTCCTATCAGCGGAATAATAACTAACAAGTTTATGGATGTTATGAATGCGGTTATCTTCACACTTCGCCATACAACAAGGAAGATCGCTTTGAAAAGTTGATAAAACCACCATAGTAATGCAAGAAAGTAAACAATGGCAATTATTGGTCCAAAAGGTGAATTTCCAAGACCACTTACAAAAAAAGCTAAGAAAGGAATAACTGTCCATGCAAATAATTTGTAAATTGCTCGGGTACCCTTTTTAACCGTTTCTTCTGTTTCTTCTTCTTTTTGAAACTTTCCAATCAATCTTTTACGGGCAAAAGTTGTTAAAATGGATAAAAAGACAAGGATCGAAAACATAACAATTACAACAAAAAAGAAAGCAAAATAGATATTTCTGGATGTTTGATAATATTCTCTTCCTGAAAGGTTAGAAAGACCTTCTATCTGTATATCAAATGAATCAATAATATACCTCATGAGGATGGTGGGAAAAAGTTCCAGATAGGTTTCTTGCAAGAAAACATCAAGCATTAGATAGATTGCAGAGCAAAAAGATAAGGCTAGTAATGCAAATAAGAAAAAACGTGAGTTGTAGATCATTGTCCCTTTTTCGTCGCGGAGTCCAAATTCATCAGCCATATCAAACAGAACTATCTTAGAAAAGCCTAGAAGAACACAGAAAAAACAAATTGAGGATAAGATAATAGCAAATAGATAGTTATTATCTGAAATAGACACGGTGGAGAGATCAATATCCGCAGAAATAACCATGATGGCTATTAACATTAATGTAATGATAGAAAGACCCACTAAGGTTGCAAATTGCTTTGAAAGATATTCTTTCCATGGAATACGAGACACTTTTTCTTTTATTGTCATCTTTCTTCAGTCCTGAATTAATAATATTCTTGATAATAACTTGATTTTAAATGATTAACCTTATTTACACACATATCTGTTAATCAATTACTATTGAACGGAAACACTACTTTTACAGTTTAAACTCTTGGAT